>NZ_JBFTER010000011.1:0-73234 GCF_047229345.1 Cellulomonas jepli
CGCGGCCCTGACCCGTGCGGCCGGCGACAGCGGGACCGTGCGCCGGGTGTTCGGTGAGGCGTACGAGCGCGGCGGCGGGGCGGGGGTCCCCGTCGCGCCGGGGCGCGCCGCCGGTCCCGCCCGGGCGCGCCGTGGGCCCGGACCGGACCGCCGAGCCGACCGCGTGGCGCACGGTGTCCTCGTCCATCCCGAGCCACCCGGCGAGCAGGCGCGCGTACTCGAGGCGCAGCCCGCGGTCGCGGATCCCGGCGACGACCGGGACGGCGGCGCGCAGCGCGTTGACCCGCCCCTCGGCGCGCTCCAGGTCGAACGAGCGCAGCGTCGTGCGGATCACGAACTCGAACAGCGGCTGGCGCGCCTCGACGAGCCCGCGCACCGCGTCCGGTCCCTGCGCCTGGCGCAGCTCGCACGGGTCCATGCCGCTCGGCTCGACCGCGACGAACGTCTGCGCGGAGAACGTCTGGTCCTCCCCGAACGCGCGCATCGCGGCCTTCTGCCCCGCGGCGTCGCCGTCGAACGTGAAGATGATCTCGCCGCCGACCGAGGCACCGGACGCGAGCTGGACGCCGCCGCTCGCCCCGGTGTCGCCGACGAGCCGCCGGACGATGCGGGCGTGGTCGCTGCCGAACGCCGTGCCGCACGTCGCGACCGCGGTGCCCTCGCCGGACAGGTGCATCGCCATGACGTCGGTGTAGCCCTCGACGACCACGACCCGCTTGCTGCGGGCGATCTCCCGCTTCGCGAGGTCGATGCCGTAGAGCACCTGCGACTTCTTGTAGAGCGCCGTCTCGGGGGTGTTCAGGTACTTGGGGCCCTGGTCGTCCTCGTAGAGCCTGCGCGCGCCGAAGCCCACGGTGTCGCCCGTGACCTCGCGGATGGGCCACACGAGCCGCCCCCGGAACCGGTCGTAGAGCCCTCGGTTGCCCTCGCTCATGAGGCCCGTGGCCTTGAGCTCGGCCTCCGTGAACCCGCGCCCGCGCAGGTGGCGCAGCAGCGCGTCCCAGCCCTGCGGCGCGTACCCGACGCCGAACTGCTCGGCGGCCGCCCGGTCGAACCCGCGCTCGGCGAGGAACGTGCGAGCGGCCGCGGCGCCGGGCGTCGCGAGCTGCTCGGCGAAGTACGTCGCGGCGACGCGGTGGGCCTCGAGCAGCCGCTGCCGGCGACCGGGCTCCTCACCGGGACGCGGTGCCCCGCCGTCCTCGTACCGCAGCTGGATCCCGACGCGCCCCGCGAGGTACTCCACGGCCTCCGCGAACGGCAGCCCGTCGATCTTCTGCACGAACGAGATGACGTCGCCGCCCTCGGAGCACCCGAAGCAGTGCCAGAGGCCGACCTGGGGGCGGACGTGGAACGACGGCGAGCGCTCGTCGTGGAACGGGCACAGGCCCTTCATCGAGCCGACGCCCGCGGACTTCAGCGTGACGTGCTCGCCGACGACGTCCTCGATCCGGGCACGCTCGCGGACGGCCTGCACGTCCTCCCGCTTGATGCGTCCCGCCACGGGGCAATCCTAGGTCCGGCGCGGCGGGCGACCGGCCGGGTCGCGGGCCGCTCCCCCGCCTCCCCGACCGGTGTCAGTGCCGCGGCGGGTGGACGAGGCGCGCGTGCACCTCGGCGGCCGAGACGTCGGTCAGCGAGGCGACCTGGTCGATCACGACGCGCAGGCGTGCGGCGTCGTCGGCCGCGGCGGCCCAGTCGGCGGCGAACGGCGGCTCGAGCGCGAGCGGGGCGCGGTCGGCGAGCACGCGCACGAGGTCGACGAGGATCTCGCGCTGGCGGTGGTAGAGCGGCTCGAGCTCGCGCGGGGCCATGACGTAGGCGACCGCGAGGCCCTTGAGCACGAGGATCTCGGCCTGCGTCTCGACGGGGACGACGAGGTCGGCGGCGTAGCGGGTCAGCGGTCCGGGGCCGTACTGCGCGCGGGTCGCGGCGTGGGCGGCGCCGGCGAACCGCCCGATGAGCTGGCTCGTGGCGTCCTTGAGGTGCGCGAGCGCGCCGCGCGACCCGTCGAAGCCCTGCGCCCACAGGTCCGCCTCGTTGAGCCGGTCCATCGCGTCGGCGAGCTCGTCGGGCCCGATCGCGTCGCCGTACCAGGCGTCGACGGCCTGCAGGACGCGGGACCGCTCGTCGTCGTCGGTCAGCACCCGGAGGTCCAGGCGACCGCCCACGACGGCGTCCTCGACGTCGTGCACCGAGTAGGAGATGTCGTCCGCGAGGTCCATGACCTGCGCCTCGAGGCACTTGCGGCCCTCGGGCGCGTCGGCGCGCAGCCACGCGAAGACGGGCAGGTCGTCCTGGTAGACCCCGAACTTGTGCGTCGGCCGCCCGTCGCTGAGCAGCGGTCCCTCGCCGAACGCCCACGGGTACTTGACCGACGCGTCGAGGCTCGCGCGCGTGAGGTTCAGCCCGACCGCCGTGCCGTCCGGACCGACGACCTTGGGCTCGAGCCGGGTCAGCAGGCGCAGGGTCTGCGCGTTGCCCTCGAACCCGCCGATGTTGCGGGCCAGCTCGGCGAGCGCGCGCTCCCCGTTGTGCCCGAACGGCGGGTGCCCCAGGTCGTGCGCGAGGCACGCGGTGTCGACGACGTCGGGGTCGCAGCCGAGCGCCTTGCCGATCTCGCGGCCGACCTGCGCGACCTCCAGCGTGTGCGTCAGGCGCGTGCGGACGAAGTCGTCGGACGCCGGGCCGAGCACCTGCGTCTTGGCGCCGAGCCGGCGCAGCGCCGAGGAGTGCACGAGCCGGGCCCGGTCGCGCTCGAACGGGGTCCGGGCGCGCGACTTCGGCGCCTCGGTGACCCAGCGGGCGCGGTCGACCTCGGTGTAGCCGTCGGTCAGGGTCTGCGCGCTCACGCGCACACCCTAGTTCGCTGCTCGCGGGCGGGTCAGGCGAGCCTCCACACCTGGAACCCGGGGCCGTCGCCGGGCAGCCGCAGCGCGCCGGGCGTCAGGTCGAGGGCCGCGCCGCCGTAGAGGTTCTCGGCGTCGTGTCCGGGCGCGAGCAGGTGGCGCGGGAGGTCGGCGCCGGACCACGGCGCGCGGGCGGCGAGCACGAGCACGCGCTCGTCGGCCGTCTCACGCAGGAACGCGACCGCGTCGGGCCCGACGACGGCCCAGCGCAGGCCGCCCTCGCGCAGCGCACGGCTCCCCCGCCGGAGCGCGATCAGCGTGCGGTAGACCTCGAACGTCGCGGCGTCCCACCGCGAGCCGTCACCTCCGGCGATCGCGTCCCACGGCATCGGCACGCGCGCGTGCTCGCCGTTGGTCCCGCGCAGCGCGCCCTCGTCGCCCGCGAACATCGCGGGCGTCCCCGGGTAGGTGAACAGCAGCCCGGCGGCCACCTCGACGCGCTCGCGCGAGCCGACGACGGTGCGCAGGCGCGCGGTGTCGTGCGAGCCGAGCATGTTCCACTGGTGCCGCGTCACGGCCCACGGGACGGCCGCGTCGAACTCGCGCATCGAGTGGACCATCGCGTGCCCGTCACGGCTCGGCACCGGCACGGGCATCCCGAGGAAGCCGAGCTCCGAGCCGGGCTCCGCGAGCCACGTCCAGACCGGCCGCGTGAACGCCGAGTAGTTCATGTTCGCGTGCCAGCCGTCGCCCGCGAGGTCGGGGCCGGCGTCGTGGAAGTGCTCGCTCACGAGCACCGAGTCGGGGTTGACCGCCTGCATCGTGCGCCGGATCGTGCGGGCCACCTCGTGCGTGCGGTCCTCGCTCGCGTAGCGCCCGGTCATGTTCGCGACGTCGATGCGCCAGCCGTCGAGCGCGTAGGGCGCACGCAGCCAGCGGGCGATGACGGAGTCGGGCCCGTCGATCATGCGCTGCGCGAGCGGGCGCGCCGCGTAGTTGAGCTTGGGCAGCGACGCGTGCTCGAGCCAGCCGACGTAGCCGGGGTCGGCGTCCGTCCAGTAGTAGAACGACGCCTCCTCGCTCGTGCGGTCCGCGCGGGCCCGCTCGAACCACTCGTGGCCGGCCCCCGTGTGGTTCGTCGTGAGGTCCCCGATCAGCCGCAGCCCCCGCGCGTGCACCGCGGCGGACAGCGACGCGAACGCGGCGTCGCCACCGAGCAGCGGGTCGACGTGGTCGAACGTGCGCGCGTCGTACCGGTGGTTGGAGCGGCTCGGGAAGATCGGCGTGAGGTAGAGCGTGTCGACCCCGAGCCGCTCGAGGTGGTCGAGGTGGGCCTCGACGCCCGCGAGGTGCCCGCCGAAGAGCTGCTGCGAGACCCCCGGTCCCGCGGGGATCGGCTCGTCGTCCCAGCGCGCCGGGACCGCCCAGTCGGGCAGCTCGCCCTCGGGGAGCCCCTCGTGCGAGCCGGCCCGTGCGAAGCGGTCGGGGAACACCTGGTAGACGACCGCCGACGAGAGCCACGCCGGGGCGGGGGCGTGCACCGTGAGCCGGAAGTCGGCGACGTCGGGCACCTCGCGCGCGTGCACGCCGCGCCCGTTGAGCCAGCGGTAGCCGCCCGGCTCGTCGAGCAGCGCGCGGTAGCCCGTGACCGGGTTGTGCACCGGCACGTCGGCGACGTACCAGCGCCCGTGGGAGTCCGCCCGGTCGAGCCGCGCGGGCTCGATGCGCGGCTCGCCGTCCCGCACCGTGCGGACCCACACCGCCCGCTCCGTGCCCGACGCCGGGACGCGGAACCGCACGGGCACGACGTCGCCCAGCGCCGGGGTGCCGGCCGGGACGTAGACCTCGGAGCCGTCGTGGTGCGGCTCGTCGAGCAGGTGGCGCACCTGCGGTCGGACGCGGCTCGACGGGTCGAGCGCCGTCACCCCTTCACCGACCCGGCGGTCAGGCCCGAGACGATGTAGCGCTGCAGGAACTGGAACAGCAGCAGGACCGGGATCGCGGCGAGCACCGCGCCGGCGGCGAAGAGCCCCCAGGGCGCGTTCCGCTCGTCGGACGCCCACACGTACAGCCCCACGGCGAGCGTGTAGTTCTCGACGCGGCTCAGCACGATCTTGGCGAGGATGAACTCGCCGTACGCCGAGACGAACGAGAGCAGCCCGACGACCGCGAGGATCGGGGAGACGAGGCGCAGGATGATCGTGAAGAAGATCTGCGCGTGGCTCGCCCCGTCGATCTTCGCGGCCTCGTCGAGCTCGCGCGGGATCGTGTTGAAGAACCCGTACATGAGGAACGCGTTCACGCCGAGCGCGCCGCCGAGGTACACCGCGATGAGCGCGAGCCGGCTGTTGAGGCCGAGCGCCGGGAACACGTCACCGAGCGTGAGCAGCAGCAGGAAGATCGCGACGAACGCGAGCATCTGCGGGAACATCTGGACCAGCAGCAGCGACGTCAGCGAGGCACGCCGTCCCTGGAACCGGAAGCGCGAGAACGCGTACGCCGCCGCCGCTCCCATGAGCACCGTGCCGAGCGCGGTCGCGGTGCACACCACGAGGGAGTTGACCGCCCACCGCGGGAAGTCGGTGGTCGCGAGCTCGGCGTAGTTCGCGCCGCTGACCTGGCTGAAGAGCTTGTTCGACCCCGTCAGCGTCCCGCCGGCGTTGAGCGAGGCCGACACCACGTAGAGCAGCGGGGTCGCGCACACGACGACCATCACGACGCCGACGACGTGGCGCCAGCCGACCTCGCGCCACCACCGGACGCCGCTCACCGGTGCGTGCTGTTCGAGAGACGCGCGGGCCATCACAGCTCCTCGAGGGTCTTGGTGCGCCGGAAGGCGGCGTAGGAGATCGCGCCGACGATGACGAAGATGAGGATCGACACCGCGCTCGCGAGGCCGTACTGCTTGACCCCGCTCTCGAAGGCGACGGCGTAGACCATCGAGATGAGGATGTCGGTGTGCCCGACGAGCACCGGCGCGCTCTCGAAGTTGGGCCCGCCGCCCGTGAGCATGTAGATCAGCGTGAAGTTGTTGAAGTTGAACGCGAAGCTCGAGATCAGCAGCGGGGCGACCGAGATCATCAGGAGCGGGAGCGTCATCGAGCGGAACACCCGGAGCGCGCCCGCGCCGTCCATGCGCGCCGACTCGATCACGTCGGACGGGATCGCCTGGAGCGCACCCGTGCAGACGAGGAACATGTACGGGAAGCCGAGCCAGAGGTTCACCAGCAGGATCGAGAGCTTGGCGAGCATCGGGTCCGTCAGCCAGGGCACGTCGGCGCCGCCCAGCAGCACCTCGTTGACGAAGCCGAACCGCGGGTTGAGCATCCCGCGCCACACGAGCGCCGCGAGGAACCCCGGGAAGGCGTACGGGAGGATCAGCAGCGAGCGGTAGAACCGGCGACCGCGCACCCGCGGGTCGTTGAAGACGATCGCGAGGAAGAGCCCGAGCCCGAAGGTCGTGACGACCGACAGGATCGCGAAGGCGAACGTCCACGCCAGGACCGAGAAGAACGGCCCGGACAGGCGCGAGTCGCTGAACATCGCGGTGTAGTTCTCGAGCCCGACGCCGACGCGCCACCCGGGGGTCAGGGTCGAGCCGTCCTCCGCGGTGAACGTGCCGTACCGCGACGGCGTGTAGACGGTGCCGGTCTCGAGGTCCGTGAACGTGTCGGCGTCCTCGTCGTACTCGACGCTCGGGGTGTACACGTACCCGGTCGAGCCGTCCTGCGTCCGCAGGCTCCCGTCGGAGGCGTCGTCGGACACCGGCACGCGCAGCCCGGTGATCTCGGCCTGCTGCTGCGCGATCTGCGCGAGGCCGAGGACCTCGAAGCCCTCGACCTCGGTGATGCGGTCGCCGTCGGCCTGCGCACCGTCGACGGTCTCGAGCGGCTGGTCCGGGGTGCCGACGCGGACGTCGCCGTCCTCGTCGACGATCCCGAGCGCGAGCTCGTCGCCGCGGCTCAGCACGGTGACCGGGTACGACGGCGAGCCCTCGACCCGGCGCTCGGTCTGGACCTGGATCGCGCTGATCGCGTCGGCCTTGGTGGAGTTGTGGCCGTCGCCGTAGTTCGTGAACGACACGTAGCCCGTGTAGGCCATGACGAACAGCTGGTACACGAGCAGGAACAGCAGGCCCGGCACGAGGTACTTGCCCGGCAGCATCCGCCGCGAGAAGTAGACCCAGTTGACCGCGACGAGCGCGAGGACCAGGAAAGCGACGATGCCCCACGACTGGACGGCGGCCGCGGCGAGGATGCCGTAGAGCCCGAGCGCGTCGACGAGGGCGACCAACACGAGCTTGACGAGGAATCCCGGCTTGATGTCGCGGGCGTGCGAGGTGACCGACCTGCGGCGGGGCTCGGGGGCCGGGGGGCGGGCGTCGGGCCCGGCCGCGACCGGCTCCGTCTGCTGGGTGCTCATGCGTCCTCCAACGCGCGATCCTGCGTGCCGCGGTCCGGGTGCGGACACGGCGGGCCCGGGCAGGGGCCTGGGCCGAGGGGGTCCCGGCGTGCGCCGCCGGGACCCCCTCGGGTGTGCTGACCTCGGGTCTGTGCGCCCGCGAGGTCAGCCGTCGATCGCGCCCTGGATGTTGGTGACCATGGCGTCCCACGCCCCGGCCGGGTCGGTCGCCTGGCCGCCGATGAGCTGGACCTCGGTCGTGCCCCAGAAGCTCCAGACCGAGCCCATCTCGGGCAGCGACGGCATCGGGGCGCCGGTCGCGCCGGCCTCGTTGAAGCCCGCGAGGACCTCGTCGTCGATCTTGTCGGCCGACGCGGTCAGCGCCGGGACGCGGCCGCCGGTGGCGTAGAGCTCGTCCTGGACGGCCTCGGTCGTGAGGTAGTTCGTGACGAAGTCGTTCGCGAGGACCGAGTTCTCGGTCTTGGCGCTGATGAACGCGCCCTGGACACCGACGAACGGCTGGGCCTCCTGGCCGCCCGCGCTCGGGACGGGCAGGACGGTGATGTCCATGCCGGCCTCGACGAACGCCTCGGCGTACCAGGGGCCCGTGACGATGTACGGGGTCTGGCCGTCGAGGAACGCCTGCTTGGCCTTGTCGCCGTCGATCGCCGGGTCGAGCACCTTCTCGGTGCCGAGCTTGGCGAGGTACGTGGCGAACGCGGTGCCGGCCTCGCCGCCGAGCGCGAGCTCGGGAGTGTAGGAGCCGTCGGCCGCCTGCGCGAAGACGGGGGCGCCGAACGACGTCTGCAGCGGGTACAGGTGGTACGCGTCGCCCTGGTCGCCCTGCTGGATGACGACGGGGAACGGCGTGCCGGCACCCTTGCCCTGCGCGACGAGCTCGTCGAAGGTCGCGGGGGTCTCGGTGAGCAGCGCGTCGTTGCGGACGAGCGCGATGTTCTCGATCGCGTACGGGACGCCGTACTGCTTGCCGTCGTAGGCGAACGCGGTGATCGCGGACTCGGCGAAGTCGCCGGCCTTGTCGCCGAGCTCGACGGGGGCGACGACGCCGTTGTTGACGAACTCGCCGGTCCAGTCGTGCGCGCCGATGACGACGTCGGGGCCCTCGCCGGTGGGGACCTGGGTCACGAAGTCGGTGCGGATGTCGCCCGAGGCCTTCTGCACGAGGTCGAGCTGGACGCCCGTCTCCTCCTGGTAGGACTCGGCGACCGGCTTGAACGAGTCGATGCGGGTCTCGTCGACCCAGACCGTGAGGGTTCCGGTGAGCTCGGGGGCCGCCGAGCTCGCGTCGCCGGTGGGCTCGTCCGACGAGCCGCTGCAGGCCGAGAGCGTGAGCGTCACGCCGAGGGCCGCCGCAACGAGGGGGATGCTCCGTCGCATCTTCGTGTCTCCAAGGATCTGTGGGGCTGCCTCCGTCGGGGGTGTCCCACCGACGCCGGCCTGGTGGGACGGACGCTAACCCGCTTGTCTTCGTTCTTGCAACTCGTTACGGTAACTTTCAGGCAACGCTTTCACACCGCAGTTTCCTCAGGGCCCCAGCACCGGACTGCGCCCACGTGCCCCACATCCGGACGAGGAGGTCCCGTGTCCCTTACGCTGCCCCACGTGCGCACGCGACTGATGGACCTGGCCGAGCAGGCAGGCGTCAGCACAGCCACGGTCTCGCGCGTGCTCAACGGCAAGCAGGGGGTCTCGGCGCAGACCCGCCAGGCGGTGCTCGCCGCGCTCGACGTGCTCGGCTACGAGCGCCCCGAGAAGCTGCGCACACGCTCGGCCGGCCTCGTGGGGCTCGTCGTGCCGGAGCTGTCCAACCCGGTCTTCCCCGCGTTCGCCCAGGTCATCGAGTCGATGCTCTCCGAGCGCGGGTACACCCCGCTGCTGTGCACGCAGTCCCCCGGCGGCACGACCGAGGACCAGTACGTCGAGATGCTCCTCGAGCACGAGGTCGACGGGATCCTGTTCGTCTCGGGCCTGCACGCGGACACCACGGCCAGCAAGGAGCGGTACCACCGCCTGCGCAGCCGCGGCGTGCCGATCGTGCTCGTCAACGGCCACGCCGAGGGCGTCGACGCCCCCTCGATCTCCAACGACGACCCGTCGTCGATGGAGCTGTCCGTGCGGCACCTCGTCTCGCTCGGGCACCGGCGCATCGGGCTCGCGATCGGCCCCGACCGGTTCGTGCCCGCGCAGCGCAAGGTCGTCTCGTTCGCCGAGCAGCTGCGCCGCCAGCTCGGCGAGGAGGACGCCGCCGCGCACGTCGTCACGACCCTGTTCACGGTCGAGGGCGGCCAGGCCGCCGCCGGCGAGCTCATCGAGTCGGGCCACACCGCGATCATCTGCGGGTCCGACCTCATGGCCCTGGGCGCGATCCGGGCCGCCCGCCAGCGCGGCCTCGACGTGCCCACCGACCTGTCCGTCGTCGGCTACGACGACTCCCCGCTGATCGCGTTCACCGACCCGCCGCTCACGACCGTGCGCCAGCCCGTGCAGGCCATGGGGCACGCGGCGGTCAGCGCGCTGGTCGCCGAGATCAGCGGCACCAAGGCCCCCCGCAGCGAGCTCCTGTTCCACCCGGAGCTCATCGTGCGGGCATCGACGGGCGCAGCGCCCGCCGTACGCTGACCCTCAGCAGCACGACCCCGCGCAGCCGGTAGCGACCGGCGTGGGCGCGTCCCCACGGACGCGTCCCCGCGCACCTGCACCGGGCGCAGCAGCCCATCCCCACTCCGAAACGAGGCACAGCCCTGTGACGACCACCGACCCCCGTACCCGCACGCTCGACACGACCCTCGTGCACGCCGAGGGCTCGCCCGCCGAGGAGTGGTGGCGCCACGCCGTCATCTACCAGGTCTACCCGCGCTCGTTCGCGGACGGCTCCGGCGACGGCATCGGCGACCTGCCCGGCATCACCTCGCGGCTCGAGCACCTCGCGACCCTCGGGGTCGACGCCGTGTGGCTCTCGCCGTTCTACCGCTCCCCGCAGGCCGACGCGGGCTACGACGTGGCCGACTACCGCGACGTCGACCCGCTGTTCGGGACGCTCGCCGACTTCGACGTGCTGCTCGAGCGCGCGCACGGGCTGGGCATGCGCGTGATCGTCGACCTCGTGCCGAACCACACGTCGGACGAGCACGTCTGGTTCCAGGCCGCCCTGGCCGCCGGCCCGGGGAGCGCCGAGCGCGAGCGCTACCTCTTCCGCGAGGGCAAGGGCGCCGACGGCTCCGAGCCGCCGAACAACTGGCGGTCGATCTTCGGCGGGCCCGCGTGGACCCGGACGACGGACGCCGACGGCACGCCCGGCCAGTGGTACCTGCACATGTTCGACACCCGTCAGCCGGACCTGAACTGGGAGCACCCCGAGGTCCGCAGCGAGTTCGAGGACGTCCTGCGGTTCTGGCTCGACCGGGGCGTCGACGGCTTCCGCATCGACGTCGCGCACGGCATGGTCAAGGCGCCGGGCCTGCCCGACTGGGACGGCGAGGTCACGATGGTCGACGGCGCGAGCCCGGCCGACGACGGCTCGACGGGCGCCGGCAACCAGGGCCCGATGTTCGACCAGGAGGGCGTCCACGACATCTACCGCGCGTGGCACCGCGTCCTCGCGGAGTACGACGGCGACCGTGCGCTCGTCGCCGAGGCGTGGGTCGAGCCGCTGACCCGCCTCGCGCGCTACGTCCGCCCCGACGAGATGCACCAGGCGTTCAACTTCTCGTTCCTCACGACCCCGTGGGACGCCGCCGCGCTCCGCTCGGTGGTCACCGCCTCGCTCGTCGCGAGCGACGGCGTCGGTGCGCCCACGACCTGGGTGCTGTCGAACCACGACGTCGTGCGCCACGCGTCGCGCCTCGGCCTGAGCACGCCCGGCGCGCGCCCCAACGGCATCGGCGTCGGCGACGAGCAGCCCGACGAGGAGCTCGGCCTGCGCCGCGCCCGCGCCGCGTCGCTGCTCATGCTCGGCCTGCCCGGCTCGGCGTACCTGTACCAGGGCGAGGAGCTCGGGCTGCCCGAGCACACGTCGCTCGACGACGACCTGCGCCAGGACCCGGCCTGGTGGCGCTCGGGCCACACCGAGCGCGGCCGCGACGGCTGCCGCGTGCCGCTCCCCTGGTCCGCGGACGCCCCCGGGCTCGGCTTCTCGCCGACCGGCGCGACGTGGCTCCCGCAGCCGGAGTCGTGGAGCCGCTTCGCGCTCGACGCGCAGCAGGGCGTCGAGGGCTCGACCTACGAGACCTACCGGGCCGCGCTGCGCGTGCGCCGCGAGCAGGGCCTCGGCTCGGGCTCGCTCGCGTGGGTCGACGCCCCGGAGGTGCTCGGCGGCGAGGTGCTCGCGTTCCTCAACCGCGACGTGCTCGTGCTGACCGTCTTCGGCGGCGCGCCGGTCGCGCTGCCCGAGGGCGCCGAGGTGCTGCTCGCGAGCGGTGACGTCACGGCCGAGGACGGGCGCGTCGTCGTCCCGGCCGACACGACCGTGTGGGCCCGCCTGGCCTGACGGCTCCTGCGCGACGACGGCGCCGGCCCCGGGGAGATCCCGGGGCCGGCGCGTCCGTTCAGGCCTCCGCGCGCGCCCCGACGTGCAGCGCCACCGCGCTCCCGGCGGGCACGCGCGCGGCGACCTCGCCGTCGTCGACGCGCACCGGGTCGCCCGTGCACCGCGGACCGTCCGTGCCGGCCGCCGCCGTCGGCCCTGCGAGCACGTCGCAGTACTCCCCGTCCCGCAGCGTCGTCGGCACGCGCGCCTCGAGCGGCGCGTCGCCCCCGTTGACGACCACGGTCCCCCGCTCGCCGCGGCTGAGGGCGATCGCGTCGCCGTCCTCCCACCGCGCCCCGACGGGGTCGTCGCCCACCGCGGAGCGCCAGCCGACCATGCCCTCGACGGTGCGCCACCGGTGCTGGCAGACCCACTCGCCGTCGGCGTACGCCCGGTCGGCGCCCGCGTCGTCGGGGCACGCGGCGTCGAGCACCGCACCGTCGCCGTCCTGCTCGGGCCCGGCGTCGCGGTCGCTGAACGCGTAGCCCGAGTACACGACCGGGCGGCCGTAGCCCGTCGCGAGCATGAGGACGTTCGCGAGCACGTACGAGGTGCCGTCCGCGTACCCGAGCGTGCTGCCGCCCCGCTCGGTGTCGTGGTTCTCGACGAAGATCCACGCCTTCTCGGACGGCAGGTACGACGACCCCGTGCCGAGCTCGGTGACCAGGCGCAGCGACCCGCCGCGGATCATGCCGGTCGCCTCGCGGCCCCAGGCGAACTCGAAGACGTCCCCGAACCCGGCGTACTGCTCGGGCACGACGGGCTCGCCGCCGCCGCGGATGACCTCGGAGACGATGCGGGTGCCCTCCGGCAGCCGCTCGACCAGCGCGGCGACGTCCTCGGCGGGCATGTGCTTCGCGGCGTCGATGCGGAAGCCGTCGACGCCGAGGCTCAGCACGTCCTGCAGGTAGGCGACGAGCCGGTCCTGCACCGCGACGCGCCCGGTCGCGAGGTCCGCGAGGTTCACGAGCTCGCAGTGCTGGACCTCGTAGGCGTCGCGGTAGTCGGCGATGTCGTCGGCAGGCGGGACGCCGCAGTGGTGGAAGTCCCCCGCCGCGTCGGACCAGACGCCCGGGTGGTCGTAGTGGGAGTACGGCGACCCCGCCCAGCCGGTACCGGGCTCGTCCTGCCCCGTCATGTGGTTGACGACCGCGTCCACCACGACGTCGACGCCCGCCTCGTGGCACGTCTCGACCATCGCGGCGAGCTCCGCACGGGTGCCGAGCCGCGACTCGAGCAGGTAGGACACGGGCTGGTACGCGGTCCACCAGGCGTCGCCGCGGACGTGCTCCTGCGGTGGCGACGTGAGCACCCAGCCGTACCCGGCCGGGCCGAGGCGCTCGGTGCACTCGCGCGCGATCGCGTCCCAGGTCCACTGGAAGAGCTGCACGCCGACGTCGCGCGCGCCGGCGGGCTCGGGAGCGCCGTCCTCGGGGGACGTGCACGCGCCGAGCCCGGCGGCGAGCCCCAGGGCGAGGAGTGCGGCGGCCGCGCGGCGGCGCAGCCCTCGGGTGGGTCGTGTGCTGCTCTGCACGGGGCTCCTGCCGTCGTCGGGACGGCTGCAAGCGTACAGAAACTTGCAACGCCGACGACGGTCCCGCGCGGCTCGGGAGCCGGCGCGGTCAGCCGTTCGAGTCAGCCGCCCGGATCGGCCGCCCGGCTCGGTCGTTCGAGTCAGCCGCCCGGCTCAGTCGCTCGCGTCCGCCGCTCGGGTCACCCGCCCGAGACGCTCAGCTCGGCCTCGTGCAGCGCGCGCCGGAAGTCGTCGCTCAGCTCGCGCGACGCGAGCCAGCCCTCCGGCAGCGTCGGGCGCTTGGGCGAGCCCGCGCGCCCCCGCTGCCCCTCCGCCGCCTCACCGGGGTACGGCTGGTCGAGGTCGAGCGCCCCGAGCCGCTCGTCGAGCTCCGCGAGCGTCGACACCAGCCCGAGCTTCGCGCGGAGCTCGCCGCCCACCACGTACCCCTTGAGGTACCAGGCCATGTGCTTGCGCATCTCGCGCAGCGCCTTCGACTCGTCCCCGAAGTGCTCGATCATGAGCTCCGCGTGCCGGCGCACCACGGCGGCGACCTCGCCGAGCCCCGGCCGGCGACGCTCGTCCGACCCGGCGAACGCCGCCGCGAGGTCGGCGAACAGCCAGGGCCGTCCCTGGCAGCCCCGCCCGACGACGACGCCGTCGCACCCGGTCTGCGCGACCATGGCGAGCGCGTCCTCGGCCGACCAGATGTCGCCGTTGCCGAGCACCGGGATGTCCGTCACCGCCTCCTTGAGCCGCGCGATCGACTCCCAGTCGGCCGTGCCCGAGTAGTAGTCGGCCGCCGTCCGGGCGTGCAGCGCGACCGCCGCGACGCCGACCTCCTGCGCGACGAGACCCGCCTCGAGGTACGTCAGGTGGTCGTCGTCGATGCCCTTGCGCATCTTGACGGTCACGGGCACGCCGTACGGGCTCGCGGCGTCGACCGCGGCGCTGATGATCGAGCGGAACAGGTCCCGCTTCCAGGGCAGCACCGCTCCCCCGCCGCGCCGCGTGACCTTGGGCACCGGGCAGCCGAAGTTGAGGTCGACGTGGTCCGCGCGGTCCTCGGAGGCGATGAGGCGCACCGCCGCACCGACGGTCGCGGGGTCGACGCCGTAGACCTGCACCGAGCGCGGCTTCTCGTCGGGCTCGTGGGAGATGATCCGCATCGACTCCTCGCCCCGCTCGACGAGCGCGCGCGACGTGACCATCTCGGCGACGTAGAGCCCGGCGCCCGACTCCCGGCACAGCCGCCGGAAGGCCGCGTTCGTCACGCCCGCCATCGGCGCGAGCACGACGGGCGTGTCGATGGTGAGGGGCCCGATGCGCAGCGGCGGGAGCACGCGCGTGCCGGTTCCGGGCGCAGCGTCCGCCGAGGCGCCGCTCGGCGTCGGGGCGGGCACGGCGGGGGTCACGGTCGCAGGCGTCACCCGTCGATTGTCCCCCACGCGGCGCGCGCCCCCCTCTCGCGAAGCACCCGGGTGACGTCCGGACTCAACCTTCGGGGCGGGTCGTGCGTCTTCTACGGTGTGACCACCATGACGAGCGGCACCCTCGCCTTCCCCGGTGACCCCCCGGACCTGCCCTCCGAGGAGGTCGTCCTCGTCGAGCGCGTCGCGCGCCGCGGTGCCGCGCAGCGCGCGCAGACCCGCGAGGTCGACGCCGCGAGCCGCGACGCGGAGTTCGCCGCGTTCATGTCCGAGCACGGGGACGACCTGCTGCGCACCGCGTGGCTGCTGTGCGGCGACGCGCACCGCGCGGAGGAGCTGACCCAGCAGGCGCTCGTGCGCACCTACGCCGCGTGGTCCCGCGTCCGCACCGGCGACCCGCTCGCCTACACCCGCCGCGTGCTCGCGAACCTCCGGGTCGACTCGTGGCGGCGCCGGCGCCGCGAGGTGCTGACCGCGCCCGAGGACCTGCCCGACGGCGCCGCAGCACGTACCGGCCCGACCCCCGCGGCGGGCCGCGACCACCAGGTCGCCGCCGCCGACCGCGACCTGCTCGTGCGCGCCCTGGCGACCCTGTCCCCGCGCCAGCGCCGCATCGTCGTCCTGCGCCACCTCGTCGGGATGCCGGAGGCCGAGGTGGCCGCCGACCTCGGTGTGAGCGTCGGCACCGTGAAGTCCACGGCGTCCCGCGCGCTCGCGTCCCTGCGCGGCGTGCTCGCGGCCGACCCCTCCGCCCCCACCGCCCGCGCGAGGAGCCCCCGATGACCCGCACCCCGCCCCCGACCCGGCTCCTCGACCCCCGCGAGGACGAGGTCGTGGCCCGCCTGCACCGCTACGCGACCTCCGGCGCACCGCCCATGCAGCTCGCGACGGACGACGTGATCCGCGCGGCGCACCGCCGCACGACCGCGCGGCGCATCCGTGGTGCCGCGGTCAGCACGTTCACCGTGGTCGCCCTCGCGCTCGGCGGCACGTACGTCGCCGGTCTCGAGCAGACGGCCGACGACACCCCCGCGCTCGCGGGCGACGTGCGCGTCGTGACCGTCGCCGAGGGGGTCACGGCCGCGTCCTTCCCGGCCCGCGTGCGCGGCGAGGCCGACGCCGTCGACCTCGGCCTCGGCTTCCCCGACGTGCCCGTCGGCGCCCCGATCACGCTGAGCGAGGACGCCGGGACGCTGTTCGTCGGCCTCCCGCTCGACGCCGGGGCGAACCTGGCCGGCGCGAGCGTGCACACCGTGCGCCTCGACCCGTGGACGGACGAGGACGCCGCGACCGGCACGACGTTCCGGACCGTCGCGAGCACCGACGGCCGCGAGATGCTCGTCGTCGGGACCGTGCCGCAGTGGGTCGAGGACCCGGTCGTCGAGCTCGTGGGCGAGGAGCAGCCCGGGTTCGTGCCCGTGGCCGGCGGCACCGCGGTCGACCGGGTCGAGGTCCCGACGTTCGACGCGCCGGGCGACGGCACCGGCCGGGTGTACGCCGTGCGGCTCTCGGCGGAATCCGCCGCGTCGCAGGGGTGGCTGCGCATCGACGACCTCCGCCTGGTGCCCGTCGTGACGGGTGCGGGCGGCGCCGAGGTGCTCGGCGGCGAGTGCCGCGGTGCGGAGCCGCAGTGCGTGCTCGACACCGTCCAGGGGCTCCTCGAGGACGTCGACGCCGCGGCCGTCGAGGTCGGGACCGGGATCGTCGCGACCTCGCGGCTCGGG
Source organism: Cellulomonas jepli (assembly GCF_047229345.1). Lineage (NCBI taxonomy): Bacteria > Bacillati > Actinomycetota > Actinomycetes > Micrococcales > Cellulomonadaceae > Cellulomonas > Cellulomonas jepli. Next base: position 16,461 of record NZ_JBFTER010000011.1, read on the forward strand.
ATCGACCTCGTCCGCGACGAGCGCACGGCCGGGCTGCCGGCGCTCGACCTCGGCCTCGACCTGCCCGACCCGGCTGCGCCCGGCCGGCTCGCCGTCGTGCAGGACCCGGACGCGCCGCCCCCGGCCTCGACGAACGTCCCCGCGACGATCGGGGTCGACGGCGCGGGCCCGCTGCCCGAGTCCGCCTGGCGGACCGCGCTCGGCGGCTCGCGCGAGAACGCGCTCGTCGACGTCGTCAGCACCGAGACGGCGTACGCGGCCCAGGGCGACGCGTGGGTGCTGACCGGGACCGTGCCGGGGTCCGTGGCTCCGGACGCGCTCGCCCGGATCGAGCTCGCCGAGCCCGTCGTGCGCGCGGACGGAACCCGCGGGACCACGATCGAGGTGCCGACGTTCGACCCGATGTCCGGGGACGGCCGGCGTGCGTACGTCGTCGTCGTCGGGCCGGCGGCCGGCCTGCCCGACCCGTCGAGCGGCCGGTCCCCGCTCGCGCCGGCGCCGACCACGTTCGTCGAGCGCGCGCGCTGACGTCACCCGGCGCTCCCCGCGCGGGACCGGGCGTCGTCGGGCACGGTGCTGCACAATCGCACCGTGCCCGACTCCCCTGACGCCCCGGCGCCCGCCCGGGAGCCCGCCACGGCCCCGCCCGCCCCGACCGCCGCGGAGCACCGCTCCGACCACCCCCCGGTCCGGCGCACCGCCGCGAGCCGGACCCGCCTGCTGCTGACCGCGGTGCTCGTCCCGCTCGGGCTGGCCGCGCTGCTCGGCATGGTGCTCACGTGGCCCGGCGAGCCGCAGCCGACCAACGGCGAGCTCGTCGACGTCGAGGTGCAGTACCCGACGGCCCGCGTGACGGGGACCTCGGTCGAGTCGTGCGAGGGCACCAGCGAGGACCGGCTCGCCGACGGCTCCGTGCCCGCGCAGGTCGAGTGCCTGCAGGTCTTCGCCACCGTGACGAGCGGCTCCGAGAAGGGCCGGGACATCGCGCTCTGGGCGACGGCGACGCTCCAGCCCGACGACGTCCGTGAGGGCGCCGGCCTCGTGGTCCAGCGCTACCCCGCCACCGCGACGGACGGCGAGCTGTGGGCGTGGCACGACTTCGAGCGGACCGTGCCGCTCGGCACCCTGACGCTCGTGTTCGCCGTCGTCACCGTGCTCGTCGCGGGGATGCGCGGTCTGCGCGCCCTGATCGGGCTCGTGCTCGCGTTCGCCGTGATCGGGACGTACATCCTGCCCGGGCTGGTCGCGGGCGAGAACCCGCTGCTCATCGGCCTGTGCGGGTCGACCGTCATCATGATCGCGGTCCTGTACCTCGCGCACGGGTTCTCCGAGCGCACCTCCACCGCGCTGCTCGGCACGCTCGCGGGGCTCGGGCTCACGGCGGCGCTCGGCGTGCTCGCGGCCCGCGCGGCGCACCTGTCGGGGGTGACGTCCGAGGACTCCTACCGGCTCGCCGGGCTGCTGGGCGACCAGGGCGCGACCGCGCTGCGCGGGCTGTTCCTGTGCGGCGTCGTGCTCGCCGGCCTGGGCGTGCTCAACGACGTGACGATCACGCAGGCGTCGGCCGTGTGGGAGCTCCGCGCGACGTCGCCCGACGCGGACCGCGGCGAGCTGTTCAGCCACGCGATGCGCATCGGGCGCGACCACATCGCCTCGACGGTCTACACGATCGCCTTCGCGTACACCGGCGCGGCGCTCCCCGTGCTGCTGCTGCTCGAGATCTACGGCCTGCCGCTCGGGCAGACGCTCACCAGCGGGGCGTTCGCCGAGGAGATCGTGCGCACGCTCGTCGGGTCGATCTCGCTCGTCCTCGCGATCCCGCTCACGACCGCGCTCGCGGTGCTGGTCGTCACGGCGTCCCCGCCGCCGCGTCACGCCCTGGACGGTCACCGGGGTCACCCGCACGCCCACGCGCACTGACCGCCTCGGGCGCGAGGACCTCGGGCCCGGGGACGTCGGGCGCGGGGAGCTCGGGAGCGTCGCCGTCCGGCTCGTCGCGCGTCGCGCGGCCCGGGCCGCCGACGACGAGCGCCGCGACCACCGTCGTCAACGGGATCGCGAGCACCAGCCCCATCGAGCCGACGAGCGTCCGGACGACCTCCTCGGCGATCTCGCCGCTCGTGAGCGTCCCGAGCAGCGCACGGTCCGACAGGCTCACGAGCAGCACGAGCGGCAGGGCGGCGCCGACGTACGCGAAGGCCACCGTGTAGACCGTCGAGGCGATGTGGTCGCGCCCGATGCGCATGCCCCGCGCGTACAGCTCGCGCCGGCTCGCGTGCGGGGCGCTCGCCCGCAGCTCCCACACGGCGGACGCCTGCGTGATCGTCACGTCGTTGAGCACCCCGAGCCCCGCGACGACGATCCCGCACAGCAGGACCCCGCTCAGGCTCACGTCCGGGGCGTACTGCCGCAGGTCGAGCGCGTTCTCGTCGACGAGCCCGGTGAGGTGCGCGGCGCCGCTCGCCCAGCCTGCGAGCAGGGCCGTCGCCGCGAGGCCGCCGAACGTCCCGAGGAGCGCCGTCGTGGTGCGCGCCGTGACGCCGTGCGCGAGGTAGAGCAGCACGAACATGAGCGCCGACGCGGTCACGAGCGCGACGGGCACCGCGGGCCGTCCCTCGAGCAGCGCGGGCAGCGTGAACCACGCGATCCCCGCGAACGACACCACGAGCCCGGCGAGCGCCGCGAGCCCCCGCCAGCGCGCGACGACGAGCACGAGCACCGCGAAGACGCCCGCGAGCAGCCCGACGGGGGCGTCGCGCACGAAGTCCACGAACACGTACGGGCTGCCCTCGCCCACCGCCTCCGCGAGGTAGAGCACCGTCAGGGTGTCACCCGGCTCGACCTCGGGGACGTACTCGGGCGGGACGAGCACGGGGGTGCTGCTGCCGTCGGCGAGCTCGCCGACCACCTGGGTCTCCGGGGGCGCGTCCGGCGCGGGGTCGACCGACGTCACGAGGACGCGCTCGAAGGACGTGCCGGGGGCGGTGGTGCGCAGCACCGGGAGGGAGTCCCGGTCGGGCCACAGCCACCACGCACCGAGCACGGTCGCGAGCAGGGCCGGCACGACGAGCGCGGCGAGCAGGAGCCGCACGCGCCGGCTCGCGCGCGGCTCCGGGCCGCCGCCGTGGACGTGCCCGGTCACGGACCCGTCCACGGCGGCGTCGGACGCGCTCAGGCGCCGACGAGCCGCGTCGCGAGGTACGCCGTGACCTGGTCGAGCGCGACGCGCTGCTGCGACATGTCGTCGCGGTGGCGGATGGTCACGGCCTGGTCGTCGAGCGTGTCGAAGTCGACCGTGATGCAGAACGGCGTGCCGATCTCGTCCTGGCGGCGGTAGCGGCGGCCGATCGCGCCCGCGTCGTCGAACTCGACGTTCCACGACCGGCGCAGCTCGGCCGCGAGGTCGCGCGCCTTGGGCGAGAGCTGCTCGTTGCGGCTGAGGGGCAGCACCGCGGCCTTGACGGGCGCGAGGCGCGGGTCCAGCCGGAGCACCGTGCGCTTGTCGACGCCGCCCTTGGTGTTGGGGGCCTCGTCCTCGACGTAGGACTCGACGAGGAACGCCATCAGCGAGCGCGTGAGGCCCGCGGCCGGCTCGATGACGTACGGCACGAAGCGCTCGTTCTTCGCCTGGTCGAAGTACGACAGGTCCTGGCCCGAGTGCTCGCTGTGCGTCGACAGGTCGAAGTCGGTGCGGTTCGCGATGCCCTCGAGCTCGCCCCACTCGGAGCCCTGGAAGCCGAAGCGGTACTCGATGTCGACGGTGCGCTTCGAGTAGTGCGAGAGCTTCTCCTTCGGGTGCTCGTAGTGGCGCAGGTTGTCGCGGCTGATGCCGAGGTCGGTGTACCAGTCGGTGCGCGTGTCGATCCAGTACTGGTGCCACGTCTCGTCGGTGCCGGGCTCGACGAAGAACTCCATCTCCATCTGCTCGAACTCGCGCGTGCGGAAGATGAAGTTGCCCGGCGTGATCTCGTTGCGGAACGACTTGCCGATCTGGCCGATGCCGAACGGCGGCTTCTTGCGGCTCGTCGTCACGACGTTGGCGAAGTTCACGAAGATGCCCTGCGCTGTCTCGGGGCGCAGGTAGTGCAGCCCGGACTCGTCCTCGATGGGGCCGACGTAGGTCTTGAGCATCATGTTGAAGTCGCGGGGCTCGGTCCACTGGCCGCGCGTGCCGCAGTTGGGGCACGCGATGTCGGCGAGGCCGTTCTCGGGCGCGCGGCCCTTCTTCTCCTCGAACTCCTCCAGCATGTGGTCCTCGCGGAACCGCTTGTGGCAGCTGAGGCACTCGGTGAGCGGGTCGGTGAAGACGCCGACGTGGCCCGAGGCGACCCAGACCTGGCGCGGCAGGATGACCGACGAGTCGAGCCCGACGATGTCCTCGCGCGCGGTGACCATGGTGCGCCACCACTGCTTCTTGATGTTCTCCTTGAGCTCGACCCCGAGCGGGCCGTAGTCCCAGGCCGAGCGCGTGCCTCCGTAGATCTCACCGCTCGGGAACACGAAGCCCCGGCGCTTGGCGAGCGAGACGACGTTGTCGAGGCGGGACGGTGCAGCCACTGCGATCACTCCAGGGGACGAGGGCCCGCGACTGGGTGGCGCGGGGATGACAGCACAGGCTACCGGGGCGGCACCGACCTGCACGGGGCGGCCGCGCCCGGGTGAGGCGTTTTGACAACGGTTTTCATCCTCGTGAGAATCGTCCTCATGACTTCTCTCCGGATCCCGGCGCGCCCGGAGCACGGGCACCGGCTCCGTGGCGCCCGGGCGGGCGTCGTCCTCGCCGCGGCCGCCGCGCTGGCCCTCGGCGGGTGCGCGAGCACGCCGGCCGACGACGGGCGCCTGTCCGTGCTCGCCTCGTTCTACCCGCTGCAGGTCGTCGCGGCGGGCGTGGGCGGCGACCGGGTGAGCGTCGACTCGCTGACACCGCCGGGCGCGGAGCCGCACGACCTCGAGCTCTCCCCCGCGCAGGTCGCCCGGCTCGGTGCCGCGGACCTCGTGGTGTACCTCGCGGACTTCCAGGCCGCGGTCGACGACGCCGTCGCCGCGAGCCCGCCCGAGCGCGCCCTCGACGCGGCGGACGTCGTCGAGCTGCTCGACGCCGAGCCGGAGGGCGAGGCCCACGAGGACGAGGCGCACGAGGGCGAGACCGCCGAGGAGCACGCCGAGCACGGTGCGCACGACCCGCACTTCTGGCTCGACCCGAGCCGCATGCCCGCACTCGTCGACGCGGTCGCCGACGAGCTCAGCGAGCTCGACCCCGAGAACGCCGACGAGTACGTCGCGAACGCCGCCGCCCTCAGCGAGCGCTTCACCGAGCTCGACGCGGCCTACGAGACGGGCCTGGCCACGTGCGCCAGCCGCGTGCTCGTCACCTCGCACGCCGCGTTCGGCTACCTCGCGGACCGCTACGACCTCGAGCAGGTCGCGGTCGCGGGCATCGACCCCGAGGGCGAGCCGTCGCCGGCCCGCCTCGCGGAGATCGGCGAGGTCATCCGCAGCGAGGGCGTGACCACCGTGTTCTTCGAGACCCTCGTCAGCCCCGAGGTCGCCGAGTCGCTCGCCGCCGACGTCGGTGCGACGACGGCCGTGCTCGACCCGCTCGAGGGCCTCGCCGACGACTCGCAGGACTACTTCAGCATCGCCGAGTCCAACCTCGACGCGCTGAAGGTGGCATTGTCCTGCTCGTGAGCTCCCCCGTGATCGACGCCCGCGGCGTCGACGTGACCCTCGGCGGGCACCCGATCCTGCGCGGCGTCGACCTGACGGTGCACCCGGGAGAGGTCGTGGCGCTGCTCGGTGCCAACGGCTCCGGGAAGTCCACCCTCGTGCGCGCGCTGCTCGGCATCGTCCCCGTGAGCGCCGGCGAGGTCCGGCTCTTCGGCGGGCCGCCCGGCTCCCGCGGCGCGCACGACCGTGTCGGCTACGTCCCGCAGCGGCTGCCCGCGGGCGCCGGGGTGCCCGCGAGCGCCGTCGAGGTCGTCCTGTCCGGGATGCTGCACGGCCGCCGCCTGCGCCCCCCGCGGGGCTCCCACGCCCGGGCGCTCGCCGCGCTCGACGAGGTCGGTCTCTCCGACCGGGCGCGACGTCCGGTGCACGAGCTCTCGGGCGGGCAGCAGCAGCGCGTCCTGATCGCCCGCGCGCTCGTGCGCGACCCGGACCTGCTCGTGCTCGACGAGCCGACCTCCGGGATCGACGTGCCGACGCAGCAGACGTTCGTCGACACGGTCGAGCGCCTGCGCGGCGGCGGCGCGACGGTCGTGGTGATCCTGCACGAGCTCGGCGCGTTCGCCCCGCTCATCGGGCGCGCGGTCGTGCTGCGGCACGGGCGCGTGGTGCACGACGGCGCGCCGCCCCGGCCCCGCGACGAGCACGCCGGCGCGCACCACGACCACCTGCACGCCCACCCGGACCCCGAGCCACCCGGCACCGGTCCGTCGCTCTCCGTGGAGGTCACCCCGTGAGCGCCTGGGACCAGCTCCTCGCGATGGTGCAGTCCCCGCTGATGCTGCGGGCGCTGCTCGCGGCGGTCGTCGTCGGCGCCTCGGCGCCCGTCGTCGGCACGTTCCTCGTGCAGCGCCGGCTCGCCCTCATGGGCGACGGGATCGGGCACGTCGCCCTGACCGGGGTCGCGCTCGGCTGGCTCGTCGGCAACGCGGCGTCGGTCGTGCCGCAGGACTCCCTCGCGCTGCCCGGCGCCGTCGTGACCGCCATCGCCGGGGCCATCGCGATCGAGCTCGTGCGCGAGCGCGGGCGCACGAGCGGCGACCTCGCGCTCGCGCTCATGTTCTACGGCGGCATCGCCGGCGGCGTGCTGCTGATCAAGGTCGCGGGCGGGACCAACGCCAACCTCATCAGCTACCTGTTCGGGTCGATCTCGACCGTCTCGAACCCCGACCTCGTGTGGACCGTGGGCCTCGCGGTCGTGGTGCTCGTGATCGGGCTCGGGCTGCGAGCCGCGCTGTTCTCGGTGAGCCACGACGAGGAGTTCGCGCGCGCGAGCGGCCTGCCGGTACGGGTCCTCAACATCCTCGTCGCGACGATCGCCGCGCTCACCGTGACCGTCGCGATGCGCGTCGTCGGGCTGCTGCTCGTGAGCGCGCTCATGATCGTCCCCGTCGCGATCGCGCAGCTCTTCGCGCGGTCGTTCGGCCGCACGATGGCCGTCGCGTCGGCGACGGGGGTCGCCGTGAGCGTGGTGGGGCTGTCCTTCACGTACTGGCAGGACTACCCGCCGGGCGCGACGATCGTCGTCCTCGCCGTCCTGGTGTACGCGGCCGCGGCGGTCACGCGGCCGCTGCTGCGCCGCAGCGCCCCGGTGCACGACCCGCACCCCGACGTGCTCGACGACCTCGAGCTCACCGGCCCCGACGGCGGGGTTGGGCGCACCCCGGAGTCCTGCTGACGGCGCCGCACACCCGACCACGTCCGGTCCCCCGGGTACCGGGCGGTCGCGGCTCGCGCCTCGTGCTGACAGACCGTCGGTAAGGCTCACCTCACCTCGCCGATAGACTCGCCGGGTGCTCGAGCAGACCGACGTCGCGGAGGCCTACGGGCTCGGCGGCAAGCCCTTCTGGCTCGTCGTCGTGCTGCTCGTCGTCATCGTGGCCGCCCGGTCGCACGGCACGTACTGGCTCGCGCGCGGCGTCGCGCACGGCGCGAGCGGGCTGGGCACCCGGCGCGCGTCGGACCGGTCCTCGCGGCTCGCCGCGGCCCGCGGGCGGCTGCTGACCTGGGGCTCGAGCCCGTCCGGTCGCCGCGCGGCCGAGGCGCTGCGTCGCGTCGGTCCGTTCGCGGTGACCCTCGCGTACCTCACGGTCGGCGCGCAGACCGCCGTCTTCGCCGCCGCGGGGCTCGCGCGCATGAGCTACCCGCGGTTCGTGCTCGCCTCGGTGCCGGGCTGCGTCGCGTGGGCGTTCGTGTGGGCGACCGTGGGGCTCGGCGCGCTGTGGGGAGCCGTCGCGCTCGCGGCACGCTCGCCGTGGCTGCTCGCGGTGGTGGTCGCCGCTCTCGTCGCCGTCCTCGTGTGGCACCGGCGCACCCGCGCTCGGCGCGTGCGGCTGCCCGGCTCCGAGACCGCGGAGCCCGTCGACGACCTGCGGTGACGCGGTCGTCCCGGGCCGCGACCGTGCCAGGACGCGGCCGTGCCGGGACGCGGCCGTCGCCGGCTGCGAGGCACGCCCCTCAGGCGCCGTCGCCCACGCAGAACTGGTTGCCGTCCGGGTCGGCGAGGACGACCCACGCGTAGCCGTCGTGCTCGTGGCGTCCGACGAGCGACGCGCCGGCTGCGAGCAGCCGCTCGGCCTCCGCCTCACGTCCTGCCGACCCGCCGAAGTCGATGTGCACGCGGTTCTTGCCCGGGGTGGGGTCCTCGACCTTCTGGAAGCCCAGCACGGGGCCGCCCATCGGCCCGGGCGTGACCATGACGAACCAGCCGTCGGCGATGTCCCGTACCTCACCGCCGGTCTGCTCCGCCCACCAGGCGCTCAGCGCCCGGGCGTCGAGGGTGTCGAACGTGACCATCGCGGGTGTGAGCGTCATGCCTCGCACGCTAGGGGTCACCGCCCACACGCCCCGCGGTCCCGTCGGCGCGCCGAGCCAGGGCTGCGCGCGAGGGGCAGTCGGTGGCGGGACGTGCACCCCCGGACGTGGCCGGCGTCAGGCGCCCCCGGCAGCGCCACCCACGGCACCCGCCTGCGGACGGTCGACCGCCCCGCCGTAGCGCCGGTCGCGCCGCGCGTACGTCTCGACGGCACGCCACAGGTGCCGGCGGTCGACGTCGGGCCACGGCTCCTCGAGGAACACCAGCTCGGCGTACGCGGCCTGCCAGATCATGAAGTTGGACGTGCGCTGCTCGCCGCTCGAGCGCAGGAACAGGTCGACGTCGGGCAGGTCGGGCTCGTCGAGGTACCGCGCGATCATCTTCTCGTCGACCTTGTCGGGCTTGATCCGCCCGGCTGCGACCTCGTGCGCGATCGCCTTCGCGGCGTCGGCGACCTCCGCCCGGCCCCCGTAGTTGACGCACATCGTCAGCGTCACGGTGTCGTTCCCCCGCGTGAGGTCCTCGGCGATCTCGAGCTCCTTGATGACCGAGCGCCACAGCCGCGGCCGGCGGCCCGCCCACCGCACGCGCACGCCCCACGAGTTCATCAGGTCGCGGCGCCGGCGCAGGACGTCGCGGTTGAAGCCCATGAGGAAGCGCACCTCCTCGGGCGAGCGCGACCAGTTCTCGGTCGAGAACGCGTACGCCGAGACGTGCTGCACGCCGATCTCGATCGCACCGGCGACGACGTCGAGCAGCGAGGCCTCCCCCGCGGCGTGCCCGGCCGTCCGCGGCAGCCCGCGGGCGTTCGCCCACCGGCCGTTCCCGTCCATGACGACGGCCACATGCTTCGGCACGAACTCGAGCGGGATCGCGGGCGGGCGGGCACCGCTCGGGTGCGGCGGCGGCGGGACGGGCATCAGATCCTCTCGACCATGGGCAGCGAGCGCAGCGTGCGCTCGAGGTGGAACTGGCAGTACGCGGCGACGACACCGTTGCCCTCGCGCCGGTGGCGTTCGGCGCTCGCCTCGACGGTCGGCCAGTCACCGGCGAGGAGCGACGCGAGCAGCTCGAACGTCTCCGGTGCCGGCGAGGTGGCACCGGGCGGGCGGCACGCGCGGCACACCGCACCGCCCTGCGCCACGGCGAACGACGTGTGCGGCCCCGGCGCGCCGCAGCGGGCGCAGTCGGTGAAGCTCGGCGCCCAGCCCGCGATCGCGAGGGCGCGCAGCAGGTAGGAGTCGAGCACCAGGCCAGGAGCGTGCTCGCGCGACGCGAGCGAGCGGACCGCCCCGACGAGCAGCCAGTACTGCTGCAGCGCCGGCTCGTGCTCGGCCTCGACGAGCCGCTCGGCGGTCTCGAGCATGACCGTGCCCGCGGTGTAGAGCGCGTAGTCCTCGCACACCGGCCGGCCGTAGGCCCCGAGCGTCTCGACCTGCGTGACGATGTCGAGGTTGCGGCCCGTGCTCAGCTGCAGGTCGACGTGCATGAACGGCTCGAGGCGAGACCCGAACCGCGACGTCGTGCGCCGCACGCCCTTGCCGACCGCCCGCACCTTGCCGTGCTGGCGGGTCAGCAGGGTCACGATGCGGTCGGCCTCGCCCAGCTTGTGGGTGCGCAGGACGATGCCCTCGTCGCGGTAGAGGCTCACGTGCCCATCCTCTCCCGCGCCGCCCACGCCGGGGGCACGCGACGGGCCCCGGTCACGCGATCGGCACGCACCCGCCACGCGACCGGCACCGGACCGGGCCGTGCCCGGCCGGGTCGCGCCCCGCCGGGCCATGCCCGGCCGAGCGATGCCGGGCCTGGCCGTGTCGGGCCGGGTGCGGGCGTGCCGGCGCCCCCGCACGCACGCGGGGACACCGGCACGAGGGGCTCCCCGGTGCTCAGCGCTGCCGTCGGTTGACGGCCGAGACGATGGCCTTGAGCGACGCGGTCGTGATCGACGGGTCGATCCCGACGCCCCACAGCGTCTGCCCGTCGACCGCGCACTCGACGTACGCCGCGGCCGTCGCGTCGCCGCCGCCCGACAGAGCGTGCTCGGCGTAGTCGAGCACGGACACGTCGACGTCGATCGAGCGCAGCGCCGCCACGAACGCCGCGATCGGACCGTTGCCCGTGCCCTCGAGCGTGCGGACCTCGCCGCGGTCGGCGAGGTCGACGGACAGCGTGTCCGGCCCCTCGCCGCCGCCGACCGTGCGGATCCCGCGCAGGGCGAACCGGCCCCACGGCGCGAGCTCGCCGCCGGGCTCGACGGGCAGGTACTCGTCGTTGAAGATGCGCCACAGCTCGTCGGCCGTGACCTCGGAGCCGTGCTCGTCGGTGTACGCCTGCACGACGTGCGAGAACTCGATCTGGAGCCGGCGCGGCAGGTCCAGGTCGCGCTCGGACTTCATCAGGTAGGAGATGCCGCCCTTCCCGGACTGGGAGTTGACGCGGATGATCGCGTCGTACGAGCGGCCCACGTCCTTCGGGTCGATCGGCAGGTACGGCACGGCCCACACGAGGTCGTCGACCCCGCGACCCTCGCGCTCGGCGGTGACCGCCATCGCGTCCAGGCCCTTCTTGATCGCGTCCTGGTGCGAGCCGGAGAACGCGGTGAAGACCAGGTCGCCGCCGTACGGGTGCCGCTCGGCGACGGGCAGCTGGTTGCAGTGCTCGACGGTGCGGCGCACGTGGTCGATGTCTGACAGGTCGATCTCGGGGTCGATCCCCTGGCTGAGCAGGTTCAGGCCCAGCGTGACGAGGCAGACGTTGCCGGTGCGCTCGCCGTTGCCGAACAGGCAGCCCTCGATGCGGTCGGCGCCGGCCAGGTAGCCGAGCTCAGCCGCCGCGACGCCCGTGCCGCGGTCGTTGTGCGGGTGCAGCGACAGCACCACGTTCTCGCGGTGGCGCAGGTGCCGGCCCATCCACTCGATCGAGTCGGCGTAGACGTTCGGGGTGGCCATCTCGACCGTCGCGGGCAGGTTGATGATGACCTTGCGCTCGGGCGTCGGCTCGAGCACGTCGAGGACCGCGTTGCAGATCCGCACCGCGAACTCGAGCTCGGTCCCGGTGTACGACTCCGGGCTGTACTCGTAGAACACCTCGGTGTCGGGGACGAGCTCCTCGTACTTCTTGCACAGCCGGGCACCCGAGACCGCGATGTCGACGATGCCGTCCTCGTCGGAGCGGAACACGACCTCGCGCTGCAGCACCGACGTCGAGTTGTACAGGTGCACGATCGCCTGCTTGGCGCCCGCGATCGCCTCGTACGTGCGCTCGATCAGGTGCTCGCGCGCCTGCGTCAGGACCTGGATCACGACGTCGTCGGGGATGCGGTCCTCCTCGATCAGCATCCGCACGAAGTCGAAGTCGGTCTGCGACGCCGACGGGAAGCCGACCTCGATCTCCTTGAAGCCCATCTGCACGAGCAGCTCGAACATCTCCAGCTTGCGCTGCGGGTTCATCGGCTCGATCAGGGCCTGGTTGCCGTCACGCAGGTCGACCGCGCACCAGCGCGGGGCCTTCTCGATGCGGCGGTCCGGCCACGTGCGGTCCGGGAGGTCGACGCGGATCTGCTCGTGGAACGGGCGGTAGCGGTGCACCGGCATGCCGGAGGGCTGCTGCGGGGCGTTCAGGAAGCTCATCGGGGGTCCTTCGCTCGGGTCGTCGGTGGAGGGGCAGCCGGCACACCGAACACCGCGGCGAGGTTCCGGCCTAGAAGGCCTCGCCGCGGCGACGAAGGAGGAGGAGCGCACGCGAGAGCATGCCGTCACTGTACCGCGCGGCGCAGGCACGGTCAGCCGGTGTCACCGCAGCGCGACGACGAGCCGCGGGCCGATCCCGACGAGGTGCGTGCCGACCTGCTCGACGCGGGTCACGCCGGGCGGCAGCAGCACCTCCCAGGCGGTCCGCCCGTCCCGGACGCCCAGCGCCTCGAGCACCGTCCCGCGCCCCGGCTCGACGCGCGCGACGATGACGTGCGCGCCGTCGGTGAACGGCTGGTCCGACGACGTGAGCGTCACCTGCCGGCGCCACAGCTGCTCGCCGTCCTGCGCGTCGACGCCCACCTCGAAGCCCGCCCCGTGCAGGACCGCGACGCCGTCGAGCTCGAGCAGCACCCCGGCCGACGGGCCGGGCGACTGCCACAGCTCGAGGCCCGTGAGCCGGGAGACCGCCCGGACGCGACCGCCGAACGGGCTCCCGGGCAGCGAGCTCCACGCGTAGAGCCGCTCCTCGGGCCGGTCCGAGACCCGCGGCTCGCTCACCGTGCCGCGCGTGGTGAACCGCTCCCGGCCGCCGGCGTCGTAGACGGTCGTCCGGATCATGAGCGCCGAGCCGGCCGTGCCGTACGCGCCGACGAGGACGGACCCGTCACGCAGGAGACCCACGTGGTCCCGCGGGCGGGTGCCTCGGTCCACGACCTGCACCGACCGCCCCGTCGCCTCCTCGAGCACGAGCGACGTGCCCCCGGTCGCGACGAGCAGCGTGCCGTGCCCCGCGCGCAGGGCGACGCGCTGGGGCGGCACGGTGACGGGCGGGTCGAGCACCTGCGTGCGCCACACCGGGGTCCCGGTCCGGGCGTCGCTGCGCTCGACCGCGACCCCGGACTCGTCCGCGAGCGGCAGGACGAGGTCGCGACCCAGGACGACGGCACCGGCGACCGTGCCGCGGGCGTCGCGCCGGGCGACCACACGGCCGTCGAGCGCGTCCAGCACGACGACCGGCCCGGCGACCGGCGCCGTGCGGACCGCGGAGCGCTCCGGCTCCGTCAGGCAGACGACCGCGGCCCGCTCGCCGGGTCCCGGGTCGACCGCGAGGCAGCGGCGCAGCGTGCCGAGCGGGCCGCTCGGGAGGGTGGTGCGCCACCGGACCGCGCCGGTCACGAGGTCGAGCCCTTCGGCCGTGCCGTCGTCCACGTCGGCCGCGTACACCACGACCGTGTCGCCCGCGAGCACGGTGCGGGGCGACCACGGGCCCCGCGTCGTCCACGCGACGGCCGGCGGGCCCCCGAGCGGACGGATCGCGCCCGGGAGCTCGACGGGCGCGGTCAGCACCCGCCGCTCGTGCGCGAGCGACCAGCGCGGGAGCCCGACGAGCACGGTCAGCGCGAGCGCCACGAGAGCGGTCGTCGCTGCGCAGGCCCGCAGCACGTGCCCCCGGCTCCAGCCGACGAGCGCGACCCCGGTCGCGCGCAGGTCCGGCGCGGGCGCGAGCGTGAGCGCGTCGTCCTCGTCGAGGACGACGTCCTGCATCGACGGCCGCTCCGCGTGCGGGGCCATCCCTGCACGCTAGTCCTGACCGAGCGCGACGACCTCCGTGGCGGTGCGCGCGAGCAGCCGGCGGCCGGACCGCTCGACCGAGCGCACGTCGGCCGGCAGCGGCGCCGTCCACGCCGCGCGGCCGTCGCGCGGGTCGACCGCGACGAGCACGGGCGTTCCGTCGGTCAGCAGGAGCGGCACGAGGACGTGCTCGCCGTCGGTCTGCACCGCGCCGAGGGCCGTGGACGCGTCCACGCCGGTCCACCTCGCCGCGTCCGCGGACCACAGGACCCCGCCGGTGCCGGCGTCACGCGCGGTCAGCGCACCCGCGGCATCGGACGTCACCACCCGGCCCTGGACCACCAGCGCCGAGTCGGCGGCGGTCCGGGCCGACCACCGTGCCGTGCCGGCGGTCGCGCGCAGGTCCACGCCGTCGTCCGCCGGCCTGGCCACGAGCCCGAGGTCCGGCACCGAGCCGTCGTCGCCCGTGAGCACGACCGGTGCGTCGGGCCGGGCGACACCGGCCGGCCAGGCGCCGACCGGGTCACCGTCGCCGTCCAGCACGCGGACCGCTCCTCCGTCCACCACGAGCAGCCCGCTCGCGACGCGCGTCACGGCCGGCTGCGGCCCGCGGGCGTCGGGCGCGCGGGCGTCGACGTCCGACGACCAGGCCTCGGTGCCGGTCCGGGCGTCCTCGCGCGTGACCCGCACGGCACCGCCGGGCACGGTGCGCGTGAGGAGCAGGTCGCGCCCGAGCGCGGTCAGCCCGACGTCGCTGCGGTCCGCCGGGCCGTCGCGCACGAGCGCGCCCGTCGCGGCGTCGAGCACGACGACCCGCACCTCGCCCCGACGGCCGAGGCCACCCCACGCCTCCTTGCCGACGGCGGGCACCGCGACGCACGCCACGGTCGCCCCCTCGCCGGGCGCACCCCGGTCGCCGACGCCCCCGGCCGTCACCGCACCGTCGTCGCCCGCGACCTCACCGCCGGCGCCGGCCGTCAGCACGCACGTCAGCTCGCCCTGCGGGCCCACGGAGCCGACCGCCGCGTCCCACAGCGGTGCGCCGGTCGCCGCGTCGTAGGCGGCGACACCTCCGACGCCCGCCCCGGTCACGCCCGCGGTGACCACCAGACCGTCACCGGCGACGAGGCCGTCGAGCACCGGCCGGCGCCACCGCTCGAGCCCTGCGCCGTCGGTGGACCCGATCGCGTCCAGGACCGCGGGCGCGACCGCGAGCGCCGCGTCCCGGGCACGGTCGGCTCGCGCGTCCCGGACGGTCCCGACCGCGAGCGCCGCGGCGACGACGACCCCGGCGGCGACGAGCCGGACGCGGTGACGTCGCACGAACGCGGTGCCCGTGCGCGCCCCGCCGCGCGACCGGTCCGGCGCACCGGCGGCGTGCGCGGCGTCGCCGCCACCCGCGGGGTCCGCACCGGTGTGGTCGCCACCGGTGCGGTCACCACCCTGGCGGCCGCCGTCGTGGGCGCCGGCGCGGTCCGCGCCCGTGCGCGCACCAGCGGCGTCCTCCCGGCGGGCACGCGGCGACGACTCGACGAGCTCGACCTCGTGCATCGACCGGCGCCCGCCGCGCGACGGCCGGCTCACCACGCGGCCGCCCGGCGCCGGGGCCCACTCGAGCGCTCAGCCCGGCTCGCGCGCTCAGCCCGGCGCACGAGCTCAGCCCGGCGCACGCCCTCAGCCCAGCGCAACGTGCTCGTCCCGGGTGGTCAGCACGAGGTGCCCCGCGACGGCGCGCACGTGGCGCGTCTCCGGCGGGACGGGGACGGACCAGTAGCGCACGCCGTCGGGCACCCCGCGCCCGACGAGGTGCGTCGACCCGTCCGGGGCGAGCCCGGGCCCCAGCACGAGGGCGCCGTCCGTCAGCGGCGGCCACGGCAGCGGCGCGCCGAGCTCCTCGTCCCACACCTCCGCCCCGGTGCGCGCGTCCACGACGCCGTAGCGGCTCGCGCCCACGACGACGAGGCGGTGGTCGACGACGACCTCGGGGTCGAGCGCCGTGGTCGCGCGCCACCGCTGCTCGCCCGTCGCGGCGTCGTGGGCCACGACCGCGTTGCCCGCGTCCAGCACGACGAGCCGCGGCTCGGAGCCGTCGTCGACGGCGAGGGGCGCCGGGAGCCCGGGCACGGTCGCCGTGACGGCCCCGGCCGGGTCGTGCACGGCACCGCCCTGGGCCGGCGACCACGTCCCGAAGCCCGCACGCAGGGGCACGACGCGCAGGAAGCTGAAGTCGGGGGCGGCCGCCAGCTCGGTGCCGTCGGCGACGTCGAGCACACGGGTCGCGGAACCGGCGACCACGACGAGCCCGCGCGTGACCTCCACCGAGGTGAGCGCGCGCAGGCTCGTCCCCCGGATCGGCTCGGGGCTGCGCCACCCCCACCGGACCTCCCCGGTCGCGCCGCCGCGGCGGGCGACCACGACGTGCTCGTCGCCGTCCACCGTCACGACGACGACGTCGTCCCCCGCCCGCCCCGCCGCCACGAGCTCGCCGAGCAGCGTCCACGCCCCGAGCGTGGTCCCGTCCTGCGCGGACAGGGCCACGACCCGGGTCTCGGGGAGCGCGAGCTCGACCTCCGAGAAGGCCGCGACGTCACCCGACGCCACGGCGCCGTCCGGGTCGTCGGCGTACAGCGGGGCCGGCTCGGTCGCGAGGCAGACCACCACGGCGCCGACGTCGACGCCCGGGTCGGGGCAGCGCACCGGTCCCGCCTCCATCGCCGCCCCGGCCACCGGCGCGACGTCGACGGTCCACCGCGCCTCGCCGGTGCGGGCGTCGTGCGCCGTCGCGTGCCAGGCGTCGGTGCGGGGCTGCACCACGACGAGCAGCCCCCGGGCGCCGAGGAGCTGGTCCCCGGGCGACGCGGGTGCGGTCCACAGCACCTCGGGCGGCCCGTCGAGCGCGCGCACCACCCCGGGCACCGCCGCGAGGCGTTCCGCGCGCTCGCGGTCGCGCTGGGTCCCGACCGCACCGACCGCGGCCACCGCGACGACGAGCGCGACGGGCACGGGCCACCACCGACGCAGGAGGTGCCGCACGTCCGGTGCGGGCGGCACGGGCGGCACGGGGGGCGCTGCGCCGTCGCCGGCGAGGAGCGCGGCGTCGGGCAGCGGGCCGTCGGTGGGGGGCGGCGCGTGCCGTGGTCGCGCGCCCGTGCCCTCGACGTCCTCCTCGAGGACCTCGACAGGCTGCATCCTCGCAGCGGGCCGCACGGGCGCCATGAGGCCGACTCTAGGCCAGCCGGCGCTCCACCGGCGGGGGGACGACGCGCAGGCCGCAGTCGCCGAACGAGACCGTCGACCCGAGCGGGACGCGCACCCGCTGCTCGACCCCGCAGACGATCTGCTGGCCGTCGGCGAGCGTCACGAGGGTCCCGTTCGTGGAGCCCCGGTCGGCCACCCACAGGCCGAGGTCGTCGACGCCGAGCTGCAGGTGCGTCTTGGACACCGAGCGGCCCGGGTCGACGACCCGCACCAGCTGCTCGGCGCCGGTCCCCACGGGGTTGCGGCCGACGAGCACGGTCCCGTCGACCGTCACGGTCCGCCCGTCGCTCAGCTCGAGCGCGACGGCCCGCGGGTCGAGCGGCTCCGACGGCGCCGGGCGCTCGTCCGGGCGCAGGGGCGAGCGGCGGGTCTCCTCGAGCGCGGGGTCGAGGGCGAACACCGTGGGCCGCAGCATCGGGATCGCGCGCGTGTCGACGTCGGGAGCGACGCCGGGCTCGCCGAGCGGCGGCAGCACGAGCGACGGTCCGCCGCCGCGGCGGTCGGCGAGCAGCGCACCCAGCCGACGGCTCCCCACGTCCTGCGGGTCGGCGGGGCGGACGGGTTCCGCGGTTCCCGCCGGGGTGACCAGCGACCAGTCCTCGTCGGGCGCCGGCCGCGGCGTCACCAGGTGCGGGCGGGCGGGAGCGCCGGTGCGCGAGCGCGACCCGCGTGCGCCGTCGCGACGCCCGGCGAGCGGGGCCTCGACCGTGCGCAGGTCGACGACCTCGCCGCCCGCGACCCGGTCGTGCCAGCCGCGGTTGCGGCCCGTGCGGTCGAGCAGGGGTGACGCGAGCACGACGAACGACCCGAGGAGCACGACCGAGCCCGCGGCCACGACGAGGCCGCGCAGCAGCACGCGCCCGAGGCCGAGCGGACGCCCGGTGCGGGCGTCGACCGTGCGCAGGTGCAGCACGCGCCGCCCGAGCGTCCAGCCGAGCGTCCCGTGGGTCCACCACTGCACGAGCGCCTGCACGAGCAGCAGGGCCCACGCGCCGAGCAGGAGGCCGGGCGAGGCGGGTGCGGCCGCAGCGTCGGACCCGAGGTCCCGGGCGGTCCGGAGCGCGACGGCGAGGACCACGCCGCCGCCCAGCACGAGGGCCACGGCCAGGTCGAGCAGGAACGCGGCGGCGCGACGTCCGAGCGACGCCGGTGCGGGGTGGCTCATGAGCGGGGTCCTTGCTCGTGGGTCGACGGGGTGTCCGGGGTCGTGCGCCGCCGGGTGCGGCGCAGCGGCCGTCCGGGCGGTCCGCCCGCGCGCGGCACCCGACGCGCGCGACGCAGCGACGCGAGCGAGACCCGGGCCCGCACGCGCCGGCCCCACGGCAGCGCGCCGTGCATCTCGGTGACCGCCTGCTCGACCCGCCGCCAGTACGCGGCGGCCTCGGCGAGCGTCGGCGTGCCGGGGCCGAACACCGCGGCGTCGGCCTCGGCCGCGAGCCGGCCCACGACCGAGCCCGCCCGGTGCGCGGACCACGCGGCCCCCGCACCGGCGACACCCGACAGGGCGCGGGTGAGCTCGTCGGCGGTCTCGCGCCGCGTCGCGAGCGGCGACGGCGGGTGGCGCAGGTCGCGCGCGGCGTCGAGCACCTCGTCCCAGCCGCCCGCGACGCGCACCACGGCGTCCGGGTGGTCCCGGCGCCGGCGCCGGCGACGCGCCTTGAGGGCGAGGACGACGACGAGCGGGCCGAGCAGCACGACCAGCGGGATCGCGACGACACCGGCCACGCGCGCGACGCGCAGCCACACCGGGCCGCCCTGGTCACCGGCGTCCGGGTCCTCGGCCTGCGGCTGCTCGGTGTCGTCCTCGGGCGGGGTGACGGGCTCGGGCGGCGGGGGCGGCGGCTGCACGACCTGCGGCTCGGGGTCGGACGGCTTGGTCGTCGACTCCTCCTGCGGCGTCTGCGAGCGCGGCGGGGTCGGGTCGAACGGGACCCAGCCGTGGCCCGCGAACCCCACCTCGACCCAGGCCTCGACGTCGTCGCCCGTGACGGTCATCGACTCCGCGCCGCGCTCCTCCTCGCCGGGCACGAAGCCCAGCACGACGCGCGACGGCAGCCCCATCTGGCGGACCATCAGGGCCATCGCCGACGCGTACTGCTCGCCGTCGCCGACCATGAGCTCCGAGCCGAGCAGCGTCGTCAGCCGGTCGGCGCCGTGGCCGGAGAGCGACGGCGAGTCCCCCGCCTCGGTCAGGCCGTGGCTGAAGAAGCCGCCCTCGGCGAGCGCCTTCTCGAGGCTGCGCGCGATCTGCACGGGTGGCCCGGCGTCGCGGGCCACGTCCGCCGCGGTCGCGCCGATCACGTCGGGCACCCCGGTCACGTCGGGGACGACGACGGGCGCAGGTCCGGCCTCGCCGACGGTCGCGTCGTCGGGCACCGGGGGCACGACCACGTCCACCGTGTACCGCAGGCCGGGCTCCACGCCGCCGGTCAGCACGGCGGCGCCCGTCGCGTCGTTGTAGCGCAGCTCGCCTGCGACGACCGGGTCGTCGAAGCGCACCGCGGTCGCCTGGCCCACCGTCGGCAACCAGACGCCCGAGAGCTCCTCGACCTCGATGGTGACCTGGGCCGCCTCGCCGCGCGCCGTGGTCTCGATGGTCTCGCCGACGCGCCGGAACTCCCCCGAACCCTGCGCGGAGCCGTCGCCCGCGACGTTCCACACGACGCCGTCGAACCGGTCCATCGTCGCGAGGCGCACGCGCGCGCCGGCCGGCAGGCCGCTCACCGTGAACAGCGGGTCGTCCTTCGCCTTGACGAGCTTGCGGAAGCCGGAGAGCGGGCTCGGGTACGCCCGCGGGTCGAACGGCGGGACGAGCTCGTCGCGCAGCACGTACCGCGGCGTCGAGCCGGTCACGAGGGGCGCGCCGAGCACGCCGCACCCGGCGACGACCGCGACCAGCACGCCGAGCGCGACGAACCGGCGCGGCCGGACCCCGCCCGTGCGCCACGCGGCCCACCCGACGAGCACCGCGGCGAGCCCGAGGCCGGTCGCGACGGGCGCGATCTCCTGACGTGTCCCGAGGAGCACCGCACCCACGAGCGCGACACCCGGGACGACCGCGGCGAGCGCCGCCCGGCCCGGGGAACGCACGCGCAGCGCGGTCGCGGTCGCCGTCACCGAGCCGACGAGCGCGAGCAGGAAGGGCACGGCCAGCAGCGCGCCGCTGGTCCCGACCGGCGGCTGCAGCGTGAGGACCTGCTTCCACGAGGCCGTCGCGCCGACCGCGAGCTCGGTGAGCGTGCGCAGGGTCGGGACGACGCCCGCGACGGTCGTGCTCGGGGCCGCGAGCGCACCGCCCGCGAGGAAGTACGCGAGCACGACGAGCGCGACCACGACGATCGCCGACCAGCGCCGGAGCGCCCCGAGCACGCCGATCGCGGTGCCCAGCAGGAGCCCGCCGGCCAGCGCGGGGACGGCCGCGCGCGCGCCGTAGACCGGGACGAGCGGCACGAGCGCGACGGCGAGCGCGCCGACGAGCAGCACGACGTCGACGACCGCGGGCCACCCTCCGCGCGGCGGGGCGCCGCGGGGTGCCCGGGGCGAGGTCCCGGCACCGGCCATCAGCTCACCACCCGGCGCAGCACGCGCGGCAGGTCGTCGAGCGTGCCCAGGGTCGCCAGGCTCAGGGAGCCCTGCGTCCGCACCTGGACCTCCTCGCCGGCCGTGCAGCGCATGACGACCGTCCGGGTGCCGACGGGCACGTGCCGCGCGCCGGCGCGCAGGTCGCCCGCGGACGGGACCGAGCCCGTCACCAGCACCGCGACGGACGCCTCCGGGGCGTCGCGGGCGACGCGACGGCCCAGCGCGGACATCCCGGTGCCGCCGATCGCGAGCTGGACGCCCGCGCAGTCGTCGAGCAGGAGCGGCGGGGTCTCGACGCGCAGGCGGCCGGCACCGACGAGCACGGCGAGGTCGCGCTCCTCGCGGAGCGTCTGCACGCCGAGCGACGCGACGGTCGAGACGGCGAGCTCGAACTCGTCGTCGTCGGCGTAGTCGCGCGGGTCGGTCGAGAGCGCGAGCGCGGTCTGCGTGCGCCGCGTGTCCTCGAACTGCTTGACCATGAGCGCGCCGCGGCGGGCCGTCGTGCGCCAGTGGATGTACCGGCGGTCGTCGCCCGCGACGTAGTCGCGCAGGGCGTGGAACGACAGGTCGCTGTCGGACAGGTCGCGCGTCGACTGCCCCTCGAGGTCGCGCAGCAGCCCCGCGCTCGCCCCCGCGAGCGACACGAGCTCGGGGTGCACGTAGAGCTCGACGGGCTCGGTCCAGCGCACCCGCCGCCGCGCGAGGCCCAGCGGGTCGCCGCGCACCGAGCGCACCGGGCCGACGACGACGACCGCGCGCCGCGACGTGGGGATCGCGAAGATGTCGTCGTGCTCGACGCCCGGTCCGAGCGACGGCAGCGCGAGGTCCGCGGCGCCGGCACCGACGGGCAGCTCGATGCGCGCGGGCAGCGAGCGCCGGCGGGCGACGTTGCGGACCGCGAGCCGCCCGACCGCGCGCTCGCCGACGCGCACGCGCCGGTCCGCCAGGTCCAGCTCGACCGCGAACCGCTCGCGCCCGACCGTCATGAGCAGCGCGACCACGACGAGCCCCGCGAGCGCGGCTCCCCCGGCGGCGAGCTCGAGCCAGCCGAGCACCCGCCCCAGCACGAGGCCGACGACCGCGGCGACCGCAGCCGCCCAGCCGGCACCGGAGACGCGCAGGGCCACCGTCAGGCCGCCCGCTGCGCCGGAGGTGGCGTGGACGCGACGATCCGCTCGATCACCTGCACGGACGTCACGCCCGCGAACTCGGCCTCGGTGTCGAGCACCAGGCGGTGCGCGAGGATCGGCACGGCGAGCGCCTTGATGTCGTCGGGCACCACGAACCCGCGCCCGTCGGACGCCGCCCAGACCTTCGAGCAGCGCACGAGCGCGAGCCCGCCGCGCACGGACGCCCCGAGCGAGGTCTGCGCATCCTCGCGCGTGGCCTCGAGCAGGCGCGCGACGTAGTCGAGCACCGCGGCGTCGATGTGCACGCTCCCCGCGAGGTCGGCCATGTCGGCGACCGCCTTGGTCGTGATCTTGGGCTGCAGGCCCGTCGTGCGGTCCTTGGCGCCCGCGAGGATCTCGACGGTCGAGCTGCGGTCCGGGTAGCCGAGGGAGGTCTTGATCAGGAACCGGTCGAGCTGCGCCTCGGGGAGCCGGTACGTGCCGGCCTGCTCGATCGGGTTCTGCGTCGCGATGACCATGAACGGGCGGCCGACGGGGTGCGTCACGCCGTCGACCGTGACCTGCCCCTCCTCCATGACCTCGAGCAGCGCCGACTGCGTCTTGGGCGACGCGCGGTTGATCTCGTCCGCGAGCAGCACCGAGGTGAAGACCGGGCCGGGGTGGAACTCGAAGCGCCCGGTCCCCTGGTCGTAGATCGTCACGCCCGTGACGTCGCTCGGCAGCAGGTCGGGGGTGAACTGGATGCGGTGGTGCGTGCCCTGGACGGTCGCCGCGATCGCCTTCGCGAGGGACGTCTTCCCCGTGCCCGGGGCGTCCTCCAGCAGCAGGTGCCCGTCGGACAGCATCGCGGTCAGCGCGAGGCGCACGGCGTGCTCCTTGCCGAGGACGGCACGGCCCACGTTGGCCACGAGCGCGCCGAAGGTCTCGGCGAACCACGTCGTCTGTTCGGGGGTCATCGGGGCTCGGGTCTCCTTGGTGGTGGCCGTGGCGGCCGGCGCGGCGGTGGCCGTGGCGGTCGGGCGGGTCGTCGTGCTGACGAGGGGCGAGGGCGGCTCGGGCGCTGTGCCGGGCTGCGCCGGGCGGGCGGGCTCGGCGGGGCCGTAGCGGGCGTCGGGGGTCATCCGCCCTCCCCTCCGTCCGGTGGTGGTGGCGGCGGCGCGGGGATCCTCTCCCCGCCCTCGGCCCAGCCGCCGCTCTCGCCGTACTGGTTCGTCGCCTTGACGCGGATGCGGACCTCGGTGCCGGCAGCGACGGGCGCGCCCGGGAGCGCGGCGTTGACGGACGGCGCCGTGACCGTGCCGAGGGACGTCCAGGCCCCGTTGCCCACGCGGACCTCGACCACGTAGCCCGTCAGCGGCACACCGCCGTTGTCCGACGGCGGGGTCCACGTCGCGTCGACGCGCGCACCGGTCTCCTCCAGGCGCACTTGCACGCCCGACGCGTCGCCCGGCTCGCTCGCGCGCTCGATCTGCTTGTCGGTCGAGACGGCGCCGGACTCGCCCGCACCCGTCACGGCGCTGACCGAGACGCTCACGACGGCGGACCGGTTGGCGAAGCCGAAGCGCGGCAGCCCGTCCGTCAGGGTGTCCTGCGTCCCCGTGACGGTCGTGTCGCGCACGACGCGCCCGTCGACCGCGAAGACCACGTGGTAGCGCTGGTTCGCCCCTCCGCCCCACGACCCCGTCGCGCCCCAGGAGGCGGTGATGGACGTCGGCTGCCGGTTGTCGTCGCGGGTCGGGTCGCTCAGCGACACCGCGCCGGGTGCCACGGGCCTGGTGACCGGGGTCGCGCTCACGACGCCGCTCGGCGCCCCGCAGCCGGCGACGTTGCACGCGCGCACCTGGTAGCTCTGGGTCTCGCCGCCGGGCAGGGCGTCCACGACGATCGGGCTCCCCGCGCCCGACCGCACCGGTGTCCCGCCCTGCAGCACCTGGTACTCGGTGATCGGCGAGCCGTTCGCGTCGGCCGAGAACCCGCTGAGCTCGACGGAGCCCTGGCCGGGCTCGGCCGTGCCGGACCCGGTCGCCCGCACGCCGCTGGTCACCCCCGGCACCCCGAAGGTCGACGCGATGGCCGACCCCGTGGCGGACCACCCGGCCTTGTTCTGGGCGCGCACCTGGAACTCGTGGGGGTGGCCGTTGACGGCGCGAGTGAACGCGTACGACGTCTCGGCGGCAGTGAGGGGGAACGTGCCGCCGCCGGGTCCGGTGATGGTCAGCTCGTAGCCCCTGACCGGGTCACCGTTCGCCGCGGGTGACGTCCAGCTCACGGTGATCTGGCCCCCGAGCGGGGTCTCGACGCGCTGCGCCGAGACCGCCGGCGCGTCCGGCGCCTTGGCCGGCACGATCGTCGCCGACGACCCGCTCCACCCGCTCGGCTCGGGCGCCCGGTTCTGCGCCCGCACCCGGACCGTGTACGCGGTGCCGTTCTGCAGGCCGGTGAACCGCTGCGTGAGCGTCGACGTCGTGACCGAGGCGGGACCGTTCACCGGCGCCGGGGTGATCTCGAGCGTGTAGCTCGTGATCGGCGACCCGGTGCTGCGCGGTGCCTCCCAGCGGACGGTGAGCTCGCGGTCGCCGGTCGAGACCTCGACGGGCGCGCCCGGCGGGTCCGGCACGGCGTCCGGGCGGGCGGGCGCCGACGCGGGGCTCGGGTCGGACCAGTCGACGGCGTTCTGCGCGGCGACCGTGAACGTGTACTCGGTGTCGTTGGTGAGGTTGTCGATCGTGCACGTCGTGCTCGCGCACGCCCGGACGGCGCCGCCCGGGTTGGCGACGACGCGGTAGCCCGTGATGGGCGCGCCGCGGTCCCCGGGGGCGTCCCAGGCGAGCACGACCGTCCGGTCGCGCACCTCGACGACGCGCGGGGCCCGGGGCGCCTCCGGCTTGCCGCGCACGGACACGGTGATCCGGCCCTCGACCTCCCGGTCGGGGTCTCCCGTGGCGTCGCGCACCCGGAAGCGCGCGACCAGGGTGCCCTGGAAGTCGGGGCCCGGCCGCACCGAGACGGTGCTCGACGTCGCGCTCGCGGTGCCCGCCCCCGGGGTCTCGACGCTCGCACCGACGACGGTGAGCTCGCCGTCCGGGAACGGGTTGAACGCGTTCTCGAGCACGTTCACGACTGTCTCGCGGCCCTGCACGCCGTCCGTGACCGTGCGGTCGACCACGCGCGCGAGCTGCCGGGTGCTCGCGGTCACGCGCAGGTCGACCTGGGCGTCCATCGAGCCCGAGCGCCCGTAGCCGATCTTCACCGCGAGCGAGCCGAGCGTGCCCTTGGGGGTCGTGCGCGCCGCGGAGACCCGCAGCGTGCTGCCCTCGAGCGTCGCGGTGAAGCCCGCCGGGACGGCCGAGGTCAGCTGGTAGGTGTACGGCGTCGTCGTGGTCGTCTCGCCCTCGGGGCCGCGCGTCAGCGCCCGCAGGTCCACCGCGAGCGGCGCCTCGCCCGGGCCCATGTCGAGCGTCGTGGGGTCGAACGTCGGGGGGTGGTCGTCGAGCGCGTAGACCGTGATCGAGAGCGTGATGACCGACGTCCGGCCCTCCGCGTCCCCGGCGCTGGTCCGGTCGGTGACGGGGACGGTGATCGAGGCCGGGCCCGCGTACCCCGCGGCCGACTGGAAGCGCAGCGTCGTGGCGTCCTTGACGAGCGCCGTGCCGTCGGACTTGGTCGCGGTCACGCCCGCCGCGTCGGCGATGCTCGCGGTGCGCCCGGGCGCGACCTGCACCTGCTCGTCGAGCGGGATCTCCAGCGGCTCCCCCGAGGCGACGCGGAGCTCGGGCGCCTTGGGCCGCGGCGTCGGCGGGAAGAACCCGAGGGCGGGGACGGTGATGAAGGCGTAGGACGAGACCCGGTCCGCCTGCGGGGAGACGTTCGTCAGCACGTACGGCACGGTCTGGGCGGTGTCCACGAGGGTCACGACCACCTTGCCCTGCGGCGTCACGGTCGCGACCTCGGACGCCGATCTCGGCACCGAGACCTGGAGGTCGCTCAGCGGGCCGCTCGGGTTCTGCGCGACCTCGAGCACGTCGACCTCGACGCTCTCGCGGCCGATCGTGTCGATCGGGGGCACGACGACGTCCTGTGCGATCGGCGGCAGCACCGCCGCGTCGCCCGAGACCGTCACGGTCAGCACCGCGGTCGCGCGGCCGCCGCGGATGTTGGTCGCCGTGTAGACGATCTGCAGCACCGCGGGCTCGTCGGGCGCCTGCACGAGGATCCGGCGGCCCTCGACGCGCGCGTCGACCCCCTCCGCCGTCTCGAGCTCGGTCTCGAGGCTCAGCTCCCCGCCGTTGGGGTCGACGTCGTTCGCGAGCACGCGGACCTCGACGCGCTCGCCGGGGCGGACCTGCACGGCGTCGTCGCGGGCCACGACCGGCACCGTCGTCGTCGGGCGCGGGCTGATGCCGACCCGGATCGTGGCGACCGCGCGCTGCCCCACCCAGTCCTCGACCGCGTACGTGAACGTGTCGGTCCCGAGCTCGCCGGGCAGCGCCTCGTACTCGAGCCAGTCCGCCCCGACATCGACGATGCGGCCCTTGGTCGGCGCGAGCGCGGCCCCGAGCAGGGTCACGCCGTCGCCGTCGTCGTCGATCCCGACGAGCGGCACGGGGATCCGGATCGTCTCGCTCTCGAAGACGCGGGCGGTCAGGTCGCGCGGGCGCGGCGGCGCCTTGGTGGTCGCGTCCGACTCGTGCACCCGCACGGTCAGCGTCGCGGCGGTCGTGTTGCCGAGCGCGTCCCGCACCGCGAACGTCGCGTGCGCGGTGAGCGCGGACTCGGGCGCCTGGTAGCGCAGCACGTCGCCCGACACGAAGAGCAGGCCCTGGCCCTCACCGAGCGGCTCGGCGAGCTCGGGTACGAGCGTGAGGCGGTCGCCGTCGGGGTCGTAGGCGTCGTCGAGCACCGGGACGGTCACGACGCCGCCCGTACGGACGGAAACCTCGACGTTCGGCACGACGGGCGGCTGGTTCGTCGCGGACGGCGGGACGGGGTGCACCGCGATCTCGCTCGTCGCGGTGGTCGTCCCGTTCGACACGACGTAGCGCACGGACACCGGGGCCTCGAGCGTGCGCGTCGCCGAGATCTGCACGAGCTGGTGGCCGATCACGGCGATGCGGAGCCCGGAGTCCGCGGGGGCCTCGACCGACTGGACGACGAGCACGCCGCCCGCCGGGTCGGTGTCGTTCGCGAGCGGGTCGACCGTGACCTCGCCGCCCGCCGGCAGGTACGCGCGGTCGCGCACGGCCACCGGCGGCTGGACCTCCGACGGCCACTCGCGCACGTCGACGCGCGCGAGCCCGGTCGCCTGCTGCGGCGGCGCGGCGACGACGAACGGCACGTAGTACGTCCCCGGCCGCGCGGCGCTCACCGTGAACGTGCCCGCCGCGAGGTCGGTCGTGATGGTCAGGCCCGCGACCTCGTCGACGCCCGCGAGCCGGACGGGCTCGGCCGACGAGCTGCGCACCGCGGCGAGCGGCTGCACGAGCGCGGGCAGGTCGACGTAGGTCACGACGTGCACCGGGTCGACCTGCGGCGCGAGCGAGCCCGCAGCGCGGACGTCGACCTCGAGCACCCCCTCGGCCGTCTCGACGCCGTCGGTCACCGTGAGGCGCACCTGGTGACGGCCGAGCGTCCCGCCCTCCGCGCGGAACGTCACGGAGCCGTCCTGCCGGAAGCTCACGCCGCCGCCGTCGGAGACCGCACCGACGAGCACGAGGTCGTCGCCGTCGGGGTCCGCGAAGTCGGCGAGCGCGTTGTAGGTGGCCTGGGCGCCCTGCTCGACGCGCATCGAGCCGGTCCGGACCTGCACCGGGGCCTCGTTCACGCCGTCGTCGCGCACGGTCAGCGTGACGCTCGCGGTGGAGGGCGCGCTCGTCCCGCGCCCGTCGGTGATCGTGTAGGTGAACGTCGCGCTGCCGGTGGCGTCCGGTGCCACGGTCAGCTGCAGCGAGCGCCCGCCGTAGATGGCCTCGAGCCGCCCGAACTCCTCCGGCACCGGGTCGAACTCGCTCACCGCGAGGATGCCGCAGTCCGACGACGAGTCGTTGTCGATGACGGGGAGGATCGTGGCGCGGCCGGGGCGGACCCCGAAGCCGTCGTCCTGCGCGGTCGGCGGCGCGGACTGCGTGCCGCACTCCGCGACGAGGTCCTGCGTGGTCTCCGTGCCCTCGGCGTCCTCCTGCTCCTCCTCGAGCTCCTCCTCGGGGACGATGTCCTCCCAGTTGGGCTCGCGCAGCGCGGTGTCCTCGAGCGGCATCCACACGCGCCCGCGCAGGGTGTCGTTGAGCACGACCGCGCCGCGGTTGACCCGGAACGTCAGCTCGTCCTGCGACGACATGTCCTCGAGGTCCTCGACCTGCGGCCCGGAGCCGCCGGTGCACTCGCGCAGGTAGCTCCCCGTGGCGGACGCCCAGGCGGCGTGCGCGCAGCCCCGCACGCGCACCGGCGCGGCCGGGCGGCCCGAGCCGCCGGTGAGCCGCTCGACCGGCTCGCCGCCGCCCAGCGGGACCTGCAGCAGCGCCGTGCGGCTCGCGACCAGCGCGTCGTCCGCGGCGGGCCCCGGCTGCTGCAGCACCAGGTCGTCACCGTCGAGCTCGACCTCGCCGCGCAGTGTCACGAGGGTCGAGCCGTCGAGGCCCACGGGCTCGTCGCCGACCGCGGTGAGCTTCTCGACGCCCGTCCCGAACGACCCGACGGGCTCGACGACCGGTGTGCCGGCCTCGAGCCGCACGCGCGTGACGTCGCCGGTCGTGCCGTCGACGCCGAGCGCGACGCCGTCCTGGGTGACGACGACGCGACCGCCGTCGCCGAGCTCGAGGTCGGGCTGGTCGGACGAGACGCGCAGCGTGTCGAGAGCCGTGAAGGGGCGCACCCAGGCGTTGCCGCCGGAGTCCAGGACGGCGACGGTCCCGCCGCCCATCGACGCGGACGCCCCGCCCGGGACGGGCACCTGCGCGACGAGGGTCACGCTCGCGGGGTCGACCACCGAGACGCTGCCGGGCTCCAGGAGGAGCACGTCGCCCGCGTCCTGCAGCACGTCGAAGTCGGTGCCGGTCGTGACGAGACCCGAGTTGAGCTCCTCGACCTGCGTGTTGAATCGCCCGAGCTTGAGCTCGCTCGTGGCGGTGAGCCACACGCCGCCGTCGTTGAGGTCGACGCGCGCGAGCGGGAAGCCGGGGTTGACCAGCGCGAGCACCGCGAGGACCACGGGCACGGTCACGACGGCCGCGGCGGACACGGTGCGCCGGCGCACGGAGGCGAGGCTCATGGCGCGCACCCCTCGGCGGGACGCGCGGACGCCCCGCGGTCGGCGCGCACGATCGACACCTCGACGCACACGGGGCTCCCGGTCGCCGCGGCGGCGGGCACCGTGACGGTCGGCTCCTCGACGAGCTCGCGGACGGGCTCCCCGGTCGCAGCCCGCACGCCCCACAGGTAGCGGTCGCCGTCGACGGGCTCGGGGTTGGTCCAGGTGAACACCACGGCCCCGTCGGCCTGCCGGACGCCGGTGAGGTCCGCGGGCGACGGGACCGCCGCGGCGACGCCGCTCGCGGGCGGCTCGAAGCCGGTCGGGTCCTGCGTCGCGGGGGGCGCCGCGGAGTCGCCGAGCGTCAGCGCGACGACCACGACGAGCGCCGCGAGCACCACGGCCCCGGAGACCAGGCCCGCGACGAGCCGACCACGCCCGGCCGGCTCGGGGTCGGGCTGCGGGATGAGGATCTCGCGCGCGGCCGTCTCGGTGCCGAGCTCGTCGGCGAGCGCGCGCCGACCGGTCGTCGGAGTGCCGGGCGCCGCGGGCGCGGTCGACGGCTGCGAGCCGGCGGCCGTGCGGAGCCGGTGCGCGACGGTCGTGGCGGGCGGTGTCTGCGCCGCGTCGGGCGACACGCTGGTGACGGGCCGCAGGCGGGTCGCGTCGTCCTCCGCCGAGCGCAGCGCGCGGCGGGTGGGCCGGACCGGTGGAGGTCCCGACGGGTCGATGCTCACCACGGGGCGCAGCCGCGTCCGGTCGTCGCCGTCCTCCTCGCCGGGCCCGTCGGCGTCCCGTGAGACGCCCGGAGCCGGCACGCGCGCCTCGTCGGTGAGGTCCAGCGGTGTCACCGCGAACCCGAGCTCGGCCTCGACCTGCTGCAGCGAGCGCGCGAACGCGACCGCGCTCGGGTGCCGGCCGGCGGGCGACCGGCTCATCGCGCGCGCGAGCACCGAGTCGAGGCTCGCCGGCACGTCCTGGCGGCCCGTCGGCGGGACGGGCGAGCGCTCGATGCGGCCCACGAGGTCGGCCGCGCCGTTCGCGCCGCCCGGGACCTCGAACGGCGTCCGACCCGCGAGCAGCGAGTAGACGGTCGCCGCGAGCGAGTACACGTCGGAGCGCGCGTCCCCGGTCGGGTGCTCGGCGAGCAGCTCGGGCGGCGACCACGGGATCGACATCCCGATCGCCACCCCGGCGCCCGCCCCGGTGGTCGCCGCGATGCCGAAGTCGGTCAGCGCGGGCCACCCGAAGTCGGTGGTCAGGACGTTGGCGGGCTTGATGTCGCGGTGCAGGATCCCGGCGCGGTGCGCGGTCTCGACGGCCGAGCCGAGGCGCACGCCGATGCGCAGCGCCTCCGCCACGGAGATGCGCTCGACGCGGTAGCGCTCGGCGAGCGCCGGCCCGGAGCAGTACTCCATGACGAGGTACGGGCGCCCGTCGGGGGCGATGTCCGCGTGGAAGATCGTGACGATCGACGGGTGGTGCGAGAGCTGGGCCATGAGGTTGGCCTCGGTCTGGAACCGCACCCGCAGGTCGTCGTCGAGCGAGCCGGCGAGCAGGACCTTGACCGCGACCGAGCGCCGCGGCATGTCCTGCTCGTAGAGGAAGACGTCAGCGAACCCACCGAGGCCGAGCACCCGGACGAACCGGTGCCCGGCGATCCTCGGTGGGGCAGAGGCGACGCGGCGTGCAGTCACGCACCCCGCTCCACGGTGAACGTCACGCCGTCCCCGAGGTCGACGACCTCGCCGGCGGCGACGACCGTCGCCTCGCCGGGGTGCAGCCGCCGGGCACGCTCGCCCGGCCGGGACACCAGGATGCCGTTGGTGGAGTTGAGGTCGGTCACGAGCACGTCGTCGCCCTCGGCGCGGACCTCGGCGTGCGTGCGCGAGATGTCCTGCTGCGGGCTCGGGACGGTCACGAGGCGCGGGAGCTCGCGGTTCGTGACGCGCGAGACCTGCGGGGCGCGGCCGAGCAGCACCGAGCGGTCGAGCGCGACGACGAGGCCGGTCGAGAGCACGAGCTTGGCGGTCGGGTCGACCTCGGGCGCGACGACGCGGAACGGCCCCGGGACCTCGTCGGCGGCCCACGAGGGCAGCTGGTCGCGGATCGCGACGAGGTCGCTCGACAGGATCGTGAGCCCGTCGTGGTCGTCGTCGAGGTCGAGGTCCGTCTGCGCGGCGGCCTCGCCCTGCAGCACGGCCTCCGCGGCGGCCACGACGTCCGCGCCGTAGGTGTCGTCGTCGTCGTCGAGGTCCTCGTCGTCCGGGACCAGCGCGGGCACGGCCGCGTGCTCGGCGGGCCGCTCGGCCGCGGGCAGGACCGGCGTCGGCGTAGACCACGTACGGGCGAGATCGGCCTGCGGGTCGCGCGCGGGGTCTGCGTCGAGCTGCTCGCGGGCGGGCGCCGGGGCGTCGACCGCCTGGAACGCGGGCATGGGCAGCTCGGCGACGTGCAGCGGGAGCACCGGGGACGCCGCGGGCACGGAGGGCGCTGCGGTGGCGCCGGCCGGCGACCCGGCGGTGCCCGACGCCAGCGGGAGCTCGGCGGAGTGCGTCGCGGGCTCGGTCCGGGAGCCCGCTGCGGGCTCGTCCGACGCCGCCGCGGTGACCGGCTCGGCGTCCACGGTCTCGGCGTCCACCGGCTCGCGGTCCACCGGCTCGGCGGGCACCGACTCGGCGTGTACCGGCTTGGCGAGGTCGACGAAGCCGGCGGGCACGGCGTCGGCCGGCGCCGGGGCGCCGGCGAGCACAGCCGTGGCCTCGGCGGCGGCGGCGGTCTCGACGACGTGGTCGGGCGTGGCCTCGGGCTCGCTCGGCTCGACCGTCGCCTCGACCGGCACGGACGCCGACGTCGTCCCGGAGCCCGCCGCGTCGTCGCGCACCGCGAGCGGGACCTGCACCGCGGACGCGCGGACGACGCCGCTCACGACCGGCAGCGCCTCCGCGGCGGTCCAGGTACCGGCGCCGGCGACGCGCACCGTCACCACGTCCGCACCCTCGGCGACCCGCTCGGACCAGGTCGTGACCTCGCCGGCGGCGAGCACGGACGACCCGTCGGGCCCGCTGACCTCGACCTCGACCGGGCCGCGCAGCGCCGCGTGCACCCGCCCACCGGTGAGGTCGACGAGCGCGAACGGCTGGAGCCGCGCGATGCCGCCGGTCAGCAGCACCTCGAGCTGGTCCGCGAGACCGCCGTCGGCGGGCACGGCGTCCCACACGGCCCGCACCACGGAGGGCGGCGTGGTCGGCGCGAGCAGCGCCACGACCCCGCCTGCGACGACCGCGTGCCAGTCTCCGGGGGTGTACTCGGGCACGATCACGGCTGGACCTCCGTCGTCCTGGTTCGCGGCACGGTCGCACCGTCGAGCATCTCGTCCCACGCGCTCGGCGCGAGCTCCGCGCCCGCACGCGGGACGGTCACGTGCACGTCCTCGTCCCTCACCGCGGTCGCCACGTCGACGACGACGGCGCTCACGTTGTCGTGGCCCCCGGCCTCGACCGCGCGCTGCACGAGCTGCTGCGCGGCCTGCTGCGGGTCGCTGTGCTCGGCGAGGATGCCCGCGATCGCGGCGTCGTCGAGCTCACGGGTCAGGCCGTCCGAGCACACGAGGACCCGGTCGTGCGGCCCCGCGGGGATCAGCCAGTAGTCGGGCTCCGGGCTCGGGCCGGTGCCGAGGGCGCGCGTGAGCACGTGCCGCTCCGGGTGGGTGCCCGCCTGCGAGGAGCTGAGCTCACCCGAGTCGAGCATCTCCTGGACCACCGAGTGGTCGACGCTGATCTGCTCGAGGACGCCCTCGCTGACGCGGTACACCCGCGAGTCGCCGACGTTGAACACGAGCCAGTAGGAGCCGTCGTCGTGCTCCGCGACGGCGACGCCCGCCACGGTCGTGCCGCCCGCGCGCCCCTCGAACGTGTCGCGGATCCGCTCGGCCGTCCGGGTGAAGCACGCGTGCACGTCGTCCGCGGAGGCGACCGTGCGCCCCGCGAGGTGCGCGAACTCCTCGACCGCGAGCCTGCTGGCGACGTCGCCGGCGTCGTGGCCGCCCATGCCGTCCGCCACGAGGAACACCGGGGGGTACGCGAGCAGGGCGTCCTCGTTGACCGAGCGCACGAGACCGCGGTCGGTCGCCGAACCCCACGACGTGCGCACTCCCACCCCCGCTGCTCCTCGGGCGCGCGGCAGCCGCACCCACATGGTTGGTTATCGGCCACATCGTGCCCTACATGAGCAAGACAAGTGTAAAGATCCGCGGACGTCTCAGATGCCCAGCTGGTACACGCCCCAGTACGCGAGCACGACGAGGATGACGGCCGCACCGGCGACCGAGGTCCACAGCTCGACGACCGCGACCCCGCCGGTCGCGACGCGGTCCCCGGCGTCGCGCAGCCGGCGTGCCCGGTCGAGCAGCGCGACCCCCGCGACGACCGCCGCGATGCCGAGCACGCGGACCCCGATCCACCCGCCCTGCACCACCCACGCGTTGCGCTCGTAGCCGAGCGCGAGGCGCGCGACCGCGACGAGGTACCAGACGAGGGCCGCGACCGTCGCGACGACGAGCAGGCGCAGCGCGTCCGCCCGACCCCGGACGCCCGCCCCGAGACCGTCCGGCAGCTCGGGCAGTCCGCGGCGGCGGCGCACGGCCCGGTGCAGCACCGAGCCGAGGTGCGCGAAGGGGCCGACGGCGAGCAGCACGATGCCGCCCCCGACGGTGGCGAGCACGACGTCGCCGTCGCCGAGCCAGCGCGGGGTCGGCACCGGCGCCGCCCAGTAGTCCTGGACCGGCTGCGCCCCGGCGATCCGGGGGCTCGCGCCCGACGTCCCCGGCAGCCCCCGGACCCAGCCCGTGAGGTCGCGCAGGAAGTCCTCGACGACGACGCCCTCCACGCGGATGCCGTGGCTCGCGCCCTCGTAGTAGCGGACGGTGTACTCGGCGCTGCCCGCGATCGCGGTGTCGCGGATGATCTGCTCGGCGCCCTGGACGAGCGGCATCGACGCGTCGCCCGTCCCGTAGACCACGAGCACCGGCTGGCGCATCTGGCGCTGGTACGGCGCGACGTCGAAGTCCGCGTACTCGAAGCCGCCGCCGGGCAGCGACATGCCGACCGCGCGCGGGATCGCGCGGAACACCCCGCTCGGGACCCCCGTGTTGCGCAGGTAGGAGTCGGTCGCGAACGCCGCCTGCTGGCGCGGAGGGACGACGGGCGCGGACACGAGCGCGACGAACGCGAGAGACGGGTCCTCCGCGGCCATGACCGGGGCGATCCAGGCACCCTCGCTCTCGCCGTACAGCCCGACGCGTGCCGGGTCGACGTCGGTCCAGCCGCGCAGCACCTCGACCGACCGGGCGTAGTCGGCCGCCATCGCGACGTAGTCCCGGTGCCGCGCGGTGTACGTGTCGAGCCGCTTGTCGGGGACCATCGCGACGACGCCGGACTCCGCGAGCGCGTACGCCTGCTCCTCGAACGCGGTCGAGAACTTCCCCGTGCCCGCACCGTGCACGAACACGACCCCGGCCCGGTCGCCCGGCGCACCCACCGGCTCGCTGATCTGGGCCTGCACCACGGCGCCGTCGAGCTGGACGCTCACCACCGTCGTGCGGACCTCGTACCGGACGGGCTCGGGCGCACCGCCGATCGCGGTCGACGCGCTCTGCGTCTCGAGCGGGTCGGTCAGCGGGACCGGGTCCCACTGCGGGCCCATCACCGCGCCGACGACGGCCAGCAGGATGATCCCCACGACCGTCCCCGCGGCGACCCGGTTCGGCATCCGGCGATTATCGCGCAGCCCCTCACCAGGACCGGGAGCCACCCCGGGCCGCAGGGCGGTCGTCGTCAGAAGCCCATCCGCCCGAGCTGCTTCGGGTCGCGCTGCCAGTCCTTGGCGACCTTGACGTGCAGGTCGAGGAACACGCGCGTGCCGAGCAGCGCCTCGATGCCGCGCCGGGCCTCGGTGCCGACCTCGCGCAGCCGCGAGCCGCCGCGACCGATGATGATGGCCTTCTGGCTGTCGCGCTCGACGAAGAGGTGCACGCGCACGTCGAGCATCGCGGGCCCCTGCGCACCGTCGGGCTGCGGGCGCGGGACGATCTCGTCGACGACCACGGCGAGCGAGTGCGGGAGCTCGTCGCGCACGCCCTCGAGCGCCGCCTCGCGGACCAGCTCGGCGACCATGACGTTCTCGGGCTCGTCGGTCAGCTCGCCTTCGGGGTACAGCGCCGGGCCCTCGTCGAGGTGCCCGATGAGCACCTTCTCGAGCTCGGCGACCTGGTAGCCCGACTCGGCCGAGACCGGGATGATGTCGGCCCACTCGCCGAGCGCCGAGACGGCGAGCAGGTGCTCCGCGAGCCGCGCCTTGCCGACGAGGTCCGCCTTGGTGGCGATCGCCACGACCGGCGTACCCCGGCCGTCGCGCGCGAGCTCGCTCAGCTGCTCGGCGATGTACCGGTCCCCCGGGCCGACCTTCTGGTCCGAGGGCAGGCAGAAGCCGACGACGTCGACCTCGGTCAGGGTGTCCTTGACGAGGTCGTTGAGGCGCTCGCCGAGCAGCGTGCGCGGGCGGTGCAGGCCCGGGGTGTCGACGAGCACGAGCTGCGCGTCGGGGCGGTGCACGATCCCGCGGATGGTGTGGCGCGTCGTCTGCGGGCGGCCCGAGGTGATCGCGACCTTCTGGCCCACGAGCGCGTTCGTGAGCGTCGACTTCCCGGCGTTGGGCCGGCCCACGAGGCAGGCGAATCCGGATCGGAAGGTCATCGGGTGGCTCCAGGTGTGGCATCGGTGGACGCGTCGGCGACGACGTCCTCGGGGGTGTCGTCGGGCGCGTCGTCGGCGCTCGTCGCGCTGCGGCTCACGAGCAGCGTCGCGACCTGCTTGCGCCGGCCCTGCGTGCGCTCGGCGACGAGGTGCAGGCCGTGGATGTCGCCGGCCGAGCCGGGGATCGGGACCTTGCCGAGCGCCTTCGCGAGCAGGCCGCCCGCCGAGTCGACGTCGTCGTCCTCGACGTCGAGCTCGAACAGCTCCCCGAGCTCGTCCTTGCCCAGCCGGGCCGGCACGCGGAAGGTGCCGTCCCCGAGGTCCTCGACGACGGGGCCGCTCGGGTCGTGCTCGTCGGTCAGCTCGCCGACGATCTCCTCGAGCGCGTCCTCGATCGTCACGAGGCCCGCGACGCCGCCGTACTCGTCGACCACGATCGCCATGTGGGAGGACCCGGCCTGCATCTCGCGCAGCAGGTCGTCCGCCGGCTTCGACTCGGGGACGAACACCGCGGGACGCGCGATCGACGCCGCGGGTGCGTCGGCGGAGCCCGGGTCGTCGTGCTGGCGGCGCACGAGGTCCTTGAGGTACAGCACGCCGCGCACGTCGTCGACGGACTCCCCCACCACGGGCACGCGCGAGTAGCCCGAGCGCAGCAGGAGCGAGAGGACCTTGCGCAGCGGTGTCGCCGCGTCCGTCGTGACCATGTCGGTGCGCGGGACCATGACCTCGCGGGTCAGCGTGTCGCCGAGCTCGAGCACCGAGCGGAACATGTCCCGCTCGTCCTCCTCGATGCCCTCCGACTCGCTCACGCGCTGCACCATCTCCCGCAGCTCGTCCTCGTCGAGCTCCGCGGTGCGGCCCGCACCGGGCGACGCGCGCGCGACCCAGCCGACGAGCGCGTGCGTCGCGGCGAGCAGCGGGGCGAGCCAGACGAGCACCGTGACCGGGTGCTGGCGACCGAACGTGCGCGGGCTGACCCGGACGAGCAGGTACGCGACGACCGCGCACAGCGCACCGGCCACGAGCAGCACGACCCACCACGGGAGCGGGCGGCTCGCGACCACGAGCGTCAGGCACACCGTCGCCGTCATCTCCGCGAGCAGCCGCACGAAGGCGGCCGAGGACGCGACCTCGCCGGGTCGCTCGGTGAGCCGGTGCACCCGCGCGGCGCCGGGGCGCCGCTCCGCGAACAGCTCCGTCACCGCGGAGCGGGTCACGCGCACGACGGCGACCTCGCCCGCGCTGAGCGCCGCCGCGAGCGCGATCCCGACGACCGCGAGCACGACGAGCAGGCCGACGGGGATGTCGGTCATCGCCCGGCCAGGAACGTGAGCAGGAGCTGGCGCTGGAGCGCGAACATCTCCTTCTCCTCCTCCGGTTCCGCGTGGTCGTACCCGAGCAGGTGCAGGATCCCGTGGGTCGTGAGGAGCAGCAGCTCCTCGGCGGTCGAGTGCCCCGCGACGCGCGCCTGCTGCGCGGCGACCTCGGGGCACAGCACGACGTCGCCGAGCAGGCCGGCGGGCGTCTGCTCGCCCTCGCGCCCCGGGCGCAGCTCGTCCATCGGGAAGGAGAGCACGTCCGTGGGGCCGGGCTCGTCCATGTACCGCACGTGCAGGTCCGTCATGACCTGCGTGCCGACCAGGAGGATCGACAGCTCGGTCTGGGGGTGCACGTGCAGCGCGTCGAGCACGTACCGCGCGAGCGCCGCGAACTCGGCCTCGTCGACCTCGGCGCCCGACTCGTTGTTGACCTCGACGCTCACGTGCGGTCCCACCGTGCGTAGGCGTCGATGATGTCGCTCACGAGCCGGTGGCGGACCACGTCCGAGGACGACAGCCGGCAGAACGCCACGTCGTCCACGTCCGCGAGGATCGACTCGACGACCCGCAGCCCCGAGGTCGTCGCCGAGGGCAGGTCGACCTGCGTCACGTCGCCGGTGACGACGACCCGGGACCCGAAGCCGAGGCGCGTCAGGAACATCTTCATCTGCTCGGTCGAGGTGTTCTGGGCCTCGTCGAGGATGATGAAGGAGTCGTTGAGCGTGCGCCCGCGCATGTAGGCGAGCGGCGCGACCTCGATCGTGCCGGCCTCCATGAGGCGCGGGATCGAGTCGGGGTCGACCATGTCGTGCAGCGCGTCGTACAGCGGGCGCAGGTACGGGTCGATCTTGTCGTTGAGGGTCCCGGGCAGGAACCCGAGCCGCTCGCCGGCCTCGACCGCGGGCCGGGTCAGCACGATGCGGTTGACCTCGCGCGCCTGGAGCGCCTGGACGGCCTTGGCCATGGCCAGGTACGTCTTGCCGGTCCCCGCGGGCCCGATCCCGAACGTCACGGTGTGCCGGTCGATCGCGTCGACGTACTCCTTCTGCCCCGTGGTCTTGGGGCGGATGGTCTTGCCGCGGCTCGACAGGATGTTGAACGTGAGGACGTCGGCCGGGCGCGCCCCGGCGTCGGCGGCGAGCATCGCCACCGAGCGGGTCACGACGTCCGGGGTCAGCGGCGTGCCGCTCGCGGCCATCTCGACGAGCTCGTCGACGAGGCGCGCCACGAGGGCGACGTCGCCCGCCGGTCCGGCGAGGCTGATCTCGTTGCCGCGCGCGTGGATGTCGACGTCCCGGAACCCGGCCTCGACGGCCCGCAGCACCTCGTCGCGCCGGCCGAGCAGCTCGGCCATCGAGATCTCCGGGGGGATCGTGATCCTGTGCTCGAGGTGGGCGGTCACGCCTGCGCCACCGCGCCGTGCGGATGTGCTGTCGGTCATGTGCTCGGCTCGCGCCTCGCGCTCCTTCGGTGCGGACCCTCTCCGTTCCCGGCGCCCTCAGCGGGCCCGGGATCCCCTGCGCTGCTGCGGGGACCCCACGAGTCTACCGAGGGACGCGCCCGGATGGCCCGCGCACCGCGCGCGTGCTGCGTGCGGCGCCCGCGGGTGCGGATCGGGCGCCCGTGGCGCGTCCTGCGCGGGACGTCGACCGACCGCGGGCACACTCGGGACGTGCGCCGAGCGGCGCGCCGGACGACGAGGGGGACGCGATGCACGTGGGAGCCGGACGAGACGGGCGGGCTGCGGCCACCACGGTGC
Organism: Cellulomonas jepli; assembly: GCF_047229345.1. Taxonomy (NCBI): domain Bacteria; kingdom Bacillati; phylum Actinomycetota; class Actinomycetes; order Micrococcales; family Cellulomonadaceae; genus Cellulomonas; species Cellulomonas jepli. The sequence goes on from NZ_JBFTER010000011.1 coordinate 55,310, forward strand.
TGCTGCGCGCCACGACGGCCGCGCTCGGGCTCGGCCTGCTCGCCGCCTGCGCGGGCACGAGCGGCGAGGACCCGACCGCGAGCGCGAGCCCCGAGCCGTCCGCGACGCCGACCACCACGGCGTCGCCCACGCCGGAGCCGACGGTCGAGCCCTCGGCCACGGCGGTCCCGGGCGACGTCCCGACGAACGGCCCGGTCGCCATCACGGCGCCCACCTCCGGTGCGACGCTCGCCGGCCCGCAGGTCGAGGTGACCGGGACGGGGACGGCGTTCGAGGGCACGCTGCTCTGGGAGGTCGTGTCGGTCGAGACCGGCGAGGTGGGTGCGCAGGACTTCACGACGGGCGGCGCGAACGGCGAGATCGGCCCGTTCGCCTTCACCGCGACGGTGCCGCCGGGGACGTGGACGCTGCACGTGTGGGAGCCCGGCATGGGCGAGGGCGACACCGCCGAGGGACGCCGCAACGAGGCGACGGTGACGTTCACGGTGTCCTGACCGTCGGCGGCCGGACCGCCGGCGACGTCGAGCCCTCCCAGCCGGGCTACGCCCGGACGCGCAGGACGGCGCGCGGGCCGCAGCACGACGGAGCCGCGAGACCGCGTCTCAGGACCAGCGGCCGAGGCGCTCCGCGAGCAGGGCGAGCGCGACCGGGCCCGCGGTCGACGTCCGCAGCACGTGCGGTCCGAGCCGCACCGTCAGCGCGCCCGCCTCGGTGAGCGCGTCGACCTCGCGCCGGGAGATCCCGCCCTCGGGGCCGACGACGACGAGCACCTCGACGGGGGCCACGTCCGCGTCCGGGCCACGGTCCTCGGGTGCACCGACGCCCTCGGGGCCGGGTCCCGCAGCAGCCGCGCCCGACGTCGGGAGCGCGACCGACGCGAGCGGCGCGCTCGCCTCCTCGTGCAGCACGAGGGCGAGCCCGCCGCGCCGCGCCGTCTCCTGGACGCGCTGGACCAGCCCCCGGCCGTCGAGCGCCGTCCCGACCTCGGGGACCCACGCACGCCGCGACTGCTTCGCCGCCGCCCGGACCGTGCCGAGCCAGCGCAGGCGGCTCTTGGCCGCGCGGTCGCCCCGCCACACGACGACCGAGCGCTCGGCCTGCCACGGCACCACCGCGTCGACGCCCACCTCGGTCGCCGCCTCGATCGCGAGCTCGTCCCGGTCGCCCTTCGCGAGCGCCTGCACGAGCACGAGCGCGACGCCGGGCGCCGGCTCCTCGACGCGCGCCTGCACCCGAAGCTGCACGCCCTCGGGGTGGGCGCCCTCGACGACGCACTCGAGGCGCACGCCCCGGCCGTCGACGACGTCGACCCGCTCACCGGGCGACCGCCGCTGGACGACGCCCGCGTGCCGCCCCTCGGCGCCGTCGAGCAGGTGCAGGGCACCCGTCCCGACGCCCGCGAGGCTCCCGGGCTCCGCGAGGAAGACCGGCGCGCTCACCGGCTCAGCGCCCCGCGAGCTTGTCGCGCAGCTTGGCGAAGACCCCGGCGTTCGCCGCCGAGAGCCGCCCCTCGGGGCGCTCCTCGCCGCGCAGCACCGCGAGCCGGCGCACGAGCTCGGCCTGCTCGTCGTCGAGCGACGTCGGGACCTGCACCTCGACGTGCACGTGCAGGTCGCCGCGGCCGCCGACGTGCAGGCGCCCCACGCCGAGCCCCTTGAGCGTCACGACCTGGCCCGGCTGCGTGCCCGGGCGCAGGTCGATCTCGCGCGGGCCGTCGAGCGTGTCGAGCACGAGCACCGTGCCGAGCGCGGCCGCCGTCATCGGGACCGGGAGGTTGCAGTGCAGGTCGTCGCCGTTGCGCATGAACGTCTCGTGCTTGCGCTCGCGCACCTCGAGGTACACGTCGCCCGCGGGACCGCCGGCCGGGCCGACCTCGCCCTGGCCCGTGAGCTTGATGCGCGTCCCGGTGTCGACGCCCGCGGGGACGTCGACGCTCAGGGTCCGGCGCGAGCGCACCCGCCCCTCGCCCGAGCACTCGGTGCACGGCTCGGGGATGACGGTCCCGAAGCCGTGGCACGCGGCGCACGGCTGGGAGGTCATGACCTGGCCGAGGAACGAGCGCGCGACCCGCTGCACGCTGCCCCGCCCGCCGCAGACCTCGCACGTGCGCGGCGACGTCCCCGGGCGGCAGCACGTGCCCGAGCACGTGGGGCACACGACCGCGGTGTCGACCGGCACGTCGCGGTGCACGCCGAACGTCGTCTCCGCGAGGTCGAGGTCGAGGCGCACGAGCGCGTCCTGCCCGCGACGCGCGCGCGGGATCGGGCCGCGCTGGGCACCCGCACCCGCCGCCGCCCCGAAGAACGTCTCGAAGATGTCCTGGAAGCCGAAGCCGCCGCCCATGCCGCCGCCCGGCGACGCCGGGTCCGCGCCCAGGTCGTACATCCGGCGCTTCTCCGGGTTGGACAGCACCTCGTAGGCGCGCGAGACGTCCTTGAAGCGCTCGTCGGAGGCCCCCTCCGTCCCGGCGACGTCCGGGTGGTGCTCGCGCGCGAGGCGCCGGTAGGCCTTCTTGATCTGCTCCGGGCTCGCGTCGCGCGGCACGCCGAGGATCTCGTAGTAGTCGCTCACTGAACTCTCTCTGTGCTGGGGGGAACGCAGGGGGGAGGCGTCATCCGGCGAGGATCCGGGACAGGTACCGCGCGACCGCGCGGACCGAGGCCATCGTCGCCGGGTAGTCCATGCGCAGCGGCCCGATCGAGCCGATCCGGGCCACCGCCGTGCCGTCGTCGCGCGCGCCGCTGTAGCCGCTCGTCACGAAGCTCGTCTCGAGCAGGCCCTCGTGCTGGGTCTCGCGCCCGATGCGCACCGCGACCCCGCCCGAGTCCTCGGCCATCTCGCTGAGCAGCCGCAGCAGCACGACCTGCTCCTCGAGCGCCTCGAGCACCGGGCCGATGGTGTGCGTGAAGTCCGAGCCGGTGCCGCGCGCGAGGTTCGCGGTCCCGGCGAGCACGATGCGCTCCTCGATCTCCTGCCGCAACGTCTCCTCGACGACCGCGACGACCGAGCGCACGAGCGGCACGTCGTGCGGGGCGAACGCGTCGGGGAGCGCGGCGAGCACCCCGTCGAGCTCGGGCAGGCGCCGGCCCGCGGCCGCGACGTTGAGCCGCGTCCGGAGCTGGGCGACGACGCCCTCCTCGACGTCCGCGGCGAGCTCGAGCGTGCGCTGCTCGACGCGGCCGTTGTCCGTGATGATGACGACGAGCAGGCGCCGGTCGCCGACGGGCACGAGCTCGAGGTGACGCAGCGCCGAGCGCCGCAGCGACGGGTACTGCACGACGGCGACCTGCTGCGTGAGCTGCGCGAGCAGCCGCACGGAGCGGTCGACGACGTCGTCGAGGTCGACGGCGTCCTCGAGGAACGACTGGATCGCGCGCTTCTCGGGCGCGGACAGCGGCTTGACGGTCGAGAGGCGGTCGACGAACAGCCGGTAGCCCTTGTCGGTCGGGACGCGGCCCGCGGACGTGTGCGGCTGGGCGATGTAGCCGCCCTCCTCGAGAGCCGCCATGTCGTTGCGGATCGTCGCGGGCGAGACGCCGAGCGAGTGGCGCTCGACGAGCGCGCGGGAGCCGACCGGCTCCTTGGTCTGCACGTAGTCCTCGACGATCGCGCGCAGCACGTCGAGCTTGCGGTCCTCGCTCATCGCACCTCCTGGCCGTCGGACCTGTGGCGTGCCCGGCGCGTCGGCCGCCGGACGGCGCCCACGGGACGGGGCGGACCGGCGCAGGCGTAGCACTCAGGCATCGAGAGTGCCAATTCTACCTGGCGGACGGCGCTGCCTCGCGGCGGGCAGGGCGCACGTGACGCGTGCCACGGCCCGGCGTCCCGGTCGCTGCGGGCCCGACCGGCGCGTCGGCTCCCGCCCCGGGGGTCCACGGATCCCGTGGGCGCGCTCTCGCGGCTCGGCGAGGCGTCCGCTCAGGCGGCGGGGACCCGCTGCACGAGGTGGTCGACGAGGTCGCCGACGTCGACCGTCCCCAGCACGATGCCGCTCGCCTCGACGCACACGACCGGCGCCCCGCGCCAGATCACCGAGCGGGCCGTCGCGCGCCGGAGCACCTCGAGCGGCGCCGCGGACGGTGTCACGACGAGCGCGGGCGCGAGGTGCGTCCCCCCGGACGGGTCGCGGACGACGACGCTCGCGGGACGGTTGCGCGCGTCGAGCACGACGGCACCCGGCGCCGCGCCGGTCGCGTGGCGGGCCATCGTCGCGGGCAGCACCTGCGCGACCCGGACGAGGCCGACGACGTGCTCGCCGCGGTCGGTGCTCGCCGCGGTCGCGCGCACGAACGCGGTCATGTCGTCGTCCATCCCCGTCCACCCCGACGCGGGCCGACCCAGCGCGTAGCCCTGCACGAGCGGCACCCCGAGGTGGATGAGGGCCGCGAGCTCCTCGCGCGTCTCGACGCCCTCGGCGACGAGCCAGGCGTCCATCTCCCCCGCGAGGTCGCCCAGCATCCGCACCGTGGCGCGCTGCACCGGGTCGGCGTGCACCCCCGTGATGAGCGCGCGGTCGAGCTTGACGATGTCGGGCCGCACGCGCAGGAGCTGCGTGAGCCCGGAGTGCCCGGTGCCGGCGTCGTCGATCGCGACGAGCCCGCCGAGCGCCCGCACCTCGGCGAGCACGTCGCCGAGCGCCTCGTCGTCGTGCGCCGCGACGTGCTCGGTCAGCTCGACCACGACGCCGTCGAGCCGGCCCCGCTCGAACAGCGCACCGCGCACGACCGGCTCGGCCATGAGGTGCGGCTCGACGTTGATCGAGCAGAAGCCGTCGACGACGCCGCGCTCGCGCAGCGCGTGCATCGAGCGCAGCACGATCGCGGTGAGCAGCGCGTCGACCCCGCGCCGCCGCGCGGCCGCGAACCACACGTCCGGGCTCGCCGCCGGCGGACCGTCGAAGCGCGAGAGCAGCTCGTACCCGCCGACCCGCGCGTGCGTCACGTCGATGATCGGCTGCGCGACGAGCCGCACGCCCTCCCCTGCGAGCACCCGGTCCAGCGCGTCGTCCCACACCGGGTCGTCGAGCTCGTCCGTCGCGCGCGTCACGACCGCCGTCATGCCTCCCCCTCGCCCGTAAGTCACAGCCGACTTGTCCATCGGTTGTCCAGGTCCGCGACATGAGGCCCGGGACCCGACGTGTTTTCCCTGGTCACGCACCGGCCCGTCACCCACCGGGACGGCCCAGCGGAGCGTCACCCGGACGCGCCGTGGCACGCGCACGCCGTGCCCGTCCGTGGACCCCGCGTCTACGCTGCCCGGGTGACCCACGACCGCTACGGGAACGACGTCCTCGGGAGCACCCGGCCGGCGTCCTCGCACCACCGCGCCCCCCGCACCTCACGCCCGCAGGCCGCCGAGCCGGGCCTCGTCGTCGAGGAGGTCATGACCGGCTGGGTCGGGGCCGTCGTGCGCGTCGAGAAGTCCGGCGGCCAGCACGTCGTGGTGCTCGAGGACCGGCGCGGGAGGACACGCACGTTCCCGCTGGGCCCCGGCTTCTGGGTCGACGGCGAGCCCGTCGACCTGCGCGCGCCCGCGGGCCCCGCGGCGCCCGCCGCACCGACGCGCACCGCCTCGGGCTCGGTCGCGGTCCCGCACGCCAAGGCCCGCGTCGCGCGCGGCAGCCGCATCTGGGTCGAGGGCAAGCACGACGCCGAGCTCGTCGAGAAGGTGTGGGGCGACGACCTGCGGCTCGAGGGCGTCGTCGTCGAGCTGCTCGACGGCGTCGACAACCTGGCCGACGCGCTCGCGGACTTCGGCCCGACGCGCGAGCGCCGCGTCGGCGTCCTCGTCGACCACCTCGTGCCCGGCTCGAAGGAGCGCCGGATCGCCGACGCGGCGATGCGCACGGTCCCGGCCGGCACGGTGCTCGTGCTGGGGCACCCCTACGTCGACGTCTGGCAGGCCGTGCGTCCCGAGCGGATCGGCCTCACCGCGTGGCCGACGATCGAGCGCGGCACCGAGTGGAAGCACGGCATCCTGCGCGAGCTCGGCTGGCCCGCCGACGAGCAGGCCGACGTCGCGCGGGCGTGGCAGCGCATCCTGCGCTCCGTGCGCTCCTACGCGGACCTGGAGCCGTCGCTGCTCGGGCGCGTCGAGGAGCTCATCGACTTCGTCACGACGGGCTGAGCCGGCCGAGCGTCACGGGGAGACCGGGCGCCCCAGCAGAGTCCGGAAGAGGTGCGTCTGCGCGACCACCACGAGCGGTGCGGCGAGCACCACGCCCACGCCGCACACGAGCACCCCGACGAGGCACGCGAGCAGCGCCACGACCGCGAAGCCCGCGCACGCCCCGAGGTTGCGCTGCACGAGCGTCGCGCTCGACCGCAGCGCCTCGACGGGCCCCAGGCCCGTGTCGAGCACGAAGAGCAGCGTGAACTGCGCGTAGAGCACGACGGCGAGCACGGGCAGGTAGCACAGCAGCGTGCCGAGCCCCGCGAGCGCCGCGACGAGCAGGGCCGCGAGGAGCACCGGGCCGGTCCGCCCGCCGTGGGTGAACGTGCGCGCGGTCGGCCCCCGGCCCTCCGTCACCGCGAGCGCGCCCCGCGTGAGCACAGCCTGCACGAGCCCCGCGAGCAGCATCCCGGTCACCGCGAGCAGCAGCACGAGGCCCGCGAAGCCCGCGACGCCGAGCACCCGGAGCGCGGACGCGTCCTCGCCCGCGACGGCGTCGACGAACCGCGCGACGCCCCGGCCGACCGCGAGCGTCACGAGCAGCTGGAGCAGGGCCGCAGCCACGGTCGCCACCAGCGCGGCCAGGAGGAACGGCCCGGCGTGGTCGCGGACCTTGCGGGCGGCGTATCCGTAGGCGTCCTCGACGCCCCTGTCCGGCATGGGGTCGCTCATCGTTCTCCTCGGGTCGGGTGCGGCACCATCCTGGCTGCACGACGGTCCCGGCACCCGTCCGGCCGCGCCCGACCGGGGCGTGGTGGGCGGATTTTCCCGGGTTTGTCCCAGCACCGCACCCCGGACGACTAGTGTGCGGCGCATCGGCGCGTCCGCCGCGCCGAAACCCCTGACGCGAAAGGCTCGACATGAGTGACCACCCGCCCGCGGGGCACACCGCCGCCCCCCTCACCGACGCGGAGACCCGTCAGTGGGCCGGCCTGGCCCACCTCGGCGGGATCCTGTGGATCATCCCGGGCCTCATCATCTGGCTGGTCTTCCGGGCGCGCAGCGCGTTCGTGGACCAGGAGGGCAAGAAGGCCGTCAACTTCCAGATCACGCTGCTGCTCGCGAGCATCGCGATCGGCATCCTCGGCGGCATCCTGGACCCGCTGTGGGCACTCACGCAGCTCGCCCAGTTCGCCCTCTGGGTCGTCTCGATCATCTTCTCGATCCAGGGCTACCTCGCCGTGCAGCGCGGCCAGGCCTACCGCTACCCCGTCTCCCTGGAGCTGATCAAGTGACCACGAACCCCGAGAACCCGCAGCAGCCCTCCGGCGCGGTCCCGCCGCCGCCCGCGGCCGGCTACGGCCAGCCGGGCGCCGTCCCGCCCCCGCCCGCGGCCGGATACGGCGCACCGCAGGGCGGCTACCCGCCCGCCGGCTACGGCGCCCCGGGCGCCGGCGCGCCGCTGAGCGACTCCGACCAGCGCACGTGGGCGATCGTGGCGCACGTCGGCGCGATCCTGTTCTCCTTCGTCGCGCCGCTCGTCGTCTGGCTCGTCTTCAAGGGCCGCGGCGCGCTCGTCGAGGACCAGGCGAAGGAGGCGCTCAACTGGTCGATCACCGTGATCATCGTGTACGTCGTCGGCATCGTCCTCAGCGCGGTCCTGATCGGGATCCCGATCCTGTTCGTCGCCGGCATCGCCGCTCTGGTCTTCGGCATCCTCGCCGCGGTCGCCGCGAGCTCGGGCCAGTACTACCGGTACCCGGTCACGCTGCGCCTGATCAAGTGAGCTGACACCAGCACGACCACGCCCCCGGTGCGCCCGACGCACCGGGGGCGTCGTCGTACCGGCGGCGTCGTCGTACCGGCGGCGTCGTACCGGCGGCGTCCTGCCGGCGGCGTCCTGCACCGTGACCGCAGCGCGGGCCCGCGTTGGGCGCCGCGGCGAAGGCGTCAGTCCGTGAGCGTGCGGACCACGGCGTCCGCGAGCAGCCGCCCGCGCTGGGTGAGCAGCACCCGGCGCTCCCCGTCGGCGCCGAGCGCGGCCCGGCCGTCGACGAGCCCGTCCGCGACGAGCCCGGCGACCCGGCCACGCGCGGCGTCGGTCAGCGCCCCCAGCCCCAGCCCGTCGGCGAGCCGCACGCCCAGCATCACGCGCTCGAGCTGCGCCGCGTCGTCGGCGACGGTCTCCCGCCCCGCAGCCGGGCTCAGGCCGCGCGCGAGGCGGTCGGCGTACGCGCGCGGGTGCTTGACGTTCCACCACCGCACGCCGCCGACGTGGCTGTGCGCACCGGGCCCGACACCCCACCAGTCGTCCCCGCGCCAGTACGCGAGGTTGTGCCGGCAGCGGTCGGCGTCCGTGCGGGCCCAGTTGCTGACCTCGTACCAGCCGAGCCCCGCGGCGGTCAGGAGCTCGTCGGCGAGCTCGTACTTGGCGGCCAGGTCGTCCTCGGTGGGCAGCGCGAGCTCCCCGCGGCGGACCTGCACGGCCATGCGCGTCCCGGTCTCGACGACCAGCGCGTACGCGGAGACGTGGTCGACGCCGGTGGCCAGCACGGCGTCGAGGCTCGCCCGCCAGTCGTCGAGGGACTCCCCCGGCGTGCCGTAGATGAGGTCGAGCGACACGCGCAGCCCGGCGTCCTGGGCCCAGCGCACGACGTCGGGGATGCGCCGCGGGTCGTGCGTGCGCTCGAGCGTCGCGAGCACGTGCGGCACGGCGGACTGCATCCCGAACGACACGCGCGTGAAGCCCGCGGCGGCGAGCTCCGCGAGCGACCCCGGCGTCACCGAGTCGGGGTTGGCCTCGGTCGTGACCTCGGCGTCCGAGGTCAGCCCCCAGGCATCACGGATCCCGTCGAGCATCCGCACCAGGTCGCGCGCGGGCAGCACCGTCGGCGTGCCGCCGCCCACGAACACGGTCGAGACGGGCCGCGCAGGCAGGTCCGCGTCGCGCAGGACCCGCGCCGCGAGCGCGATCTCGCCGAGCGCCGTCGACGCGTACGACGCCTGGCTCGCACCGCCGCCGAGCTCGGTCGCGGTGTACGTGTTGAAGTCGCAGTACCCGCACCGCACGGTGCAGAACGGCACGTGCAGGTACACCCCGAGCGCCCGGTCGTGGGCGCCGTCGCGGACCGGGGCGGGCAGCGCGCCGTCGTCGGGTGCGGCGTCGCCGTCCGGCAGCGCCGGGCTCACTTCTTCTTCGCGTCCTTGTTCACGCTGCTGCCCGCGGCCTCCGAGGACAGCGCCGCGATGAAGGCCTCCTGCGGCACGTCGACCCGGCCGATCGTCTTCATGCGCTTCTTGCCCTCCTTCTGCTTCTCGAGGAGCTTGCGCTTGCGGGTGATGTCGCCGCCGTAGCACTTCGCGAGGACGTCCTTGCGGATCGCGCGGATGGTCTCGCGGGCGATCACGCGGGCGCCGATCGCCGCCTGGATGGGCACCTCGAACTGCTGGCGCGGGATGAGGTCCTTGAGCTTGCCGACCATCATCACGCCGTAGGCGTAGGCCTTCTCCTTGTGCACGATCGCGCTGAACGCGTCGACCTGCTCGCCCTGCAGGAGGATGTCGACCTTCACCAGGTCGGCGGCCTGCTCACCGCTGGGCTCGTAGTCGAGGCTCGCGTACCCGCGGGTCTTCGACTTGAGCTGGTCGAAGAAGTCGAACACGATCTCGGCGAGCGGGAGCGTGTAGCGCATCTCGACGCGCTCCTCGGACAGGTAGTCCATCCCGAGCAGGTCCCCGCGCCGCGTCTGGCACAGCTCCATGACGGCCCCGATGAACTCGCTCGGGACCAGGATCGTCGCGCGCACGACCGGCTCGCGGACCTCCATGATCCGCCCGCCCGGGTACTCGCTCGGGTTCGTGACCGTCACGACGGTGCGGTCCTCGAGGGTCACGTCGTAGACGACGTTCGGCGCGGTCGAGATGAGGTCCAGGTCGAACTCGCGCTCGAGCCGCTCGCGCACGATCTCGAGGTGGAGGAGGCCGAGGAAGCCGACGCGGAACCCGAAGCCCAGGGCCACCGAGGTCTCGGGCTCGTAGATCAGCGCCGCGTCGTTGAGCTTGAGGCGGTCGAGCGCGTCGCGCAGCACCGGGTAGTCGGTCCCGTCGAGCGGGTACAGGCCCGAGAACACCATGGGCTTGGGGTCGCGGTAGCCGCCGAGGTCCTGCGTCGCGGGCTTGCTCGCGTTCGTCACCGTGTCGCCGACGCGGGACTGGCGCACGTCCTTCACGCCCGTGATGAGGTAGCCGACCTCGCCGACCCCGAGGCCCTTGGTCACGACGGGCTCGGGCGAGATGACGCCGATCTCGAGCAGCTCGTGGGTCGCGCGCGTCGACATCATCGCGATCTTCTCGCGCGGGTTGAGGTTGCCGTCGACGACCCGGACGTACGTCACGACGCCGCGGTAGGTGTCGTAGACCGAGTCGAAGATCATCGCGCGCGCCGGGGCGTCCGCGTCACCGGTCGGCGCGGGGATGAGCTCGACGATCCGGTCGAGCAGCGCCTCGACGCCCTGGCCGGTCTTGCCCGAGACCCGCAGGCAGTCCTCGGGGTCGCCGCCGATGAGCTTCGCGAGCTCCTCGGCGTACTTCTCGGGCTGCGCGGCCGGCAGGTCGATCTTGTTGAGCACCGGGATGACCTGGAGGTCGTTCTCCATCGCGAGGTACAGGTTCGCGAGCGTCTGCGCCTCGATGCCCTGCGCGGCGTCGACCAGCAGCACGGCCCCCTCGCACGCCGCGAGCGAGCGCGAGACCTCGTACGTGAAGTCGACGTGCCCGGGGGTGTCGATCATGTTGAGCGCGAACGGCTGCACCACGCCGGACGCGTCCGCGACGCCCCACGGCATCCGCACGGCCTGCGACTTGATCGTGATGCCGCGCTCGCGCTCGATGTCCATGCGGTCGAGGTACTGCGCGCGCATCGCCCGGGCGTCGACGACGCCGGTGGCCTGCAGCATGCGGTCCGCGAGCGTCGACTTCCCGTGGTCGATGTGCGCGATGATGCAGAAGTTGCGCAGGAGCTCGGGCGGCGTGGCCGCCGGCTGGATGCGCTGCATGCCCGCGGCGGCTGGGATCGGGGACAACTCGGGTTCGCTCCGGCTTCGACGGGGGTCGGGGTTCGGGCCCCGATGGTCGACCGGGCCCGCCACCATGGTCCCATGACCGACGCGGACCTCGACCATCTGGCGCTGCTCGAGCTCGTGCAGCGCGAGCTCCACGCCACGATCGGCCTCGTCCCGGCGGGCACGCCCGTGCCGTCGTGCGGCCGGTGGACCGTGACCGAGCTCGTCGACCACCTCGCCGCGATCCACCACTGGGCCGCCGCGATGGCGCGCGGGCACGACGAGGAGCCGCTCGAGCGCGGGTCGGTGCCGCTCGACGAGCACTACGCCCGGTGCGCGCACGAGGTGGCCGCGACGCTCGCCGCGCTGGGCCCCGACGCGCCCGGCCGGACGCTCGAGGGTCCCGGACCCGCGTCGTTCTGGCGCCGGCGCCAGCTCCACGAGACGCTCGTGCACCTGTGGGACCTGCGCACCGCGGGCGGGCTCGGCGTCGAGGCCGCACCCGAGGTGTGGGCCGACACCGTCGACGAGGTCGTCCACGTGATGCAGCCGCGGCAGGTCCGCCTGCGGCGCATGCCGGCGCTCGACGTCGCCGTCGACCTCACGGCGCTCGACGCGGGCCGTGAGTGGCGCCTCGGACCCGGCGGGGTCGCCGCGCGCGTCGCGGTGGCGGGGTCGGCGGAGTCGCTCGCGCTGCTGCTGTGGGGTCGGCGCACGCCCGGGGGGCCGCACCTCGCGGTCGCCGGGGACGCCGCCGCCCTGGACCGGGTGCTCGCTCAGCCGCTCGTCCCCTGACGCCGTCCCGGACGTGTGTCCGTCGAGGCGGGCGCCGCACGTGCGTCATGATTCTGGGTGTGCCGCGCGCGACCCAGGTCGTCGCACGGCGCACGGGGGGAAGGGGAGCACGACGTGCCGAACACGGCGCCAGGACCGGACGACGCGCCCGGGGAGCAGCACACGCTCGGATCTGCTCAAGCAGCGAGCCTGCCTGCCGATGAGGGGGCGACCCTGTCTGGAGGCAGCATGCTCGGCACGAACCCGCCGCGACCCGTGTCGCTCGGTGGCGTCCGCCTGCCCGACGCGATGGTCGACGCCCTCCAGGAAGGCGTCCTCATCTGCGACGCCCGCGGGGTCGTCGTCGACATCAACGAGGCCGCGGGCACGATCCTCACGCTCGACCGCGAGCAGCTGCTCGGGCTCGACCTCGCGTCGCTCGTCTACGACGCGGTCGGCCCCGACGGGGCACCGCTCCCGGCGGACGACCTGCCGGTCGCGCTCGCCCGCCGCACGAACCAGCCCGCGTCGAGCACGATCAAGGTCAGACGAGGCTCCCCCCACCCGCTGTGGCTGCGCGCCACGGCGATCCCGTTCGTACCCGTCGAGGACGAGGTCTGGTGCATGGTCACGCTCACGGACGTCACCGGCGAGCAGCACGCGCAGGAGCGGCTGCGGCACAGCGAGGAGACCTTCCGGCTCACGTTCGAGGACGCGCCGATCGGCATGGCGATCGTGTCGCTCGACGGCCGCTACGTCGAGGTCAACCGGGCGCTGACCGAGAGCCTGGAGCGCACCCGCGAGCAGCTCGTGGGGGCGTCGTTCGAGGACATCACGCACCCCGAGGACCTCGAGACGGACCTCGCGCACGGTGCCCGCCTGCTCGACGGCAGCCTCGACTCGTTCCAGATCGACAAGCGCTACCTGACGCCCGGCGGCGACACGATGTGGGCCCGGCTCACGGTCTCGGTCGTGCGCGACGCCGACGGCTCGCCGGTGCACTTCGTCAACCAGATCGAGGACGTCACCGAGATGCGGCTCGCCCAGGAGCAGCTCGAGCGGCGCGCGCTGTACGACCACCTCACCGGGCTCGCGAACCGCAGCCTGCTGCTCGACCGGCTCGCGCACGCGCTGACCCAGCACGCGCGCACGGGCAACCTCGTCGCCGTCGCGTTCGCCGACCTCGACCACTTCAAGCGCCTCAACGACTCGCTCGGGCACGACGCGGGCGACCGCATGCTCAAGGCCGTCGCGGAGCGGATGACCGGCGCGGTGCGCGCGGGCGACACCGTGGCCCGCATCGGCGGCGACGAGTTCGTCGTGGTCCTCGAGGGCGTCGACTCCGCGGAGCACGCCGGCGAGCTGCTCGACGAGCTGCTCGCCGCCGTCGAGCTCCCGCTGCACATCGACGGCCACGAGGTCGTGCCGCGCCTGAGCGCCGGGCTGACCGTCAACGACGGGACCGGGGTCGCGGAGGAGGTGCTGCGCGACGCCGACACGGCGCTGTACGTCGCCAAGGACGCCGGGCGCTCGCGCTGGGAGGTCTTCCACGACGTCTACCGCCGTGACGCGCTGCGCCGCCTCTCGGTCGAGACCGAGCTGCGGACCGCGATCGAGCGGGGGCAGTTCCTGCTGCACTACCAGCCGGTCGTCGAGCTCGACACCCGCCGGACCGTCGCGTACGAGGCCCTCGTGCGCTGGATGCACCCGCGTCGGGGCCTACTCCTGCCCGGGGAGTTCGTGCAGATCGCTGAGGAGTCGGACCTGATCAACGGGATCGGCGGGTGGGTGCTGCGCGAGGCCGTGGAGTTCCTGGCCCGGCACCCCGAGCTGCCCGGCAAGGTGTACATCAACGTCTCGCCCCGTCAGCTCGGTCGCGGCACCCCCGCGACCGACGACCGGGAGGCGGGCCTCGCCCCGCTCGTCGCGCAGGTGCTGCGCGAGAACGACGTGCCCGCCTCGCGGCTCGGCATCGAGATCACCGAGAACGGCGTGCTGCAGGCGACCGAGCAGACGCGCGAGGACCTCGAGCAGCTCGCCGCGCTCGGCGTGGAGCTGATGCTCGACGACTTCGGCACCGGCTTCTCGGCGCTCACGTCGGTGCTGTCGACGCCGGTGAGCGGCCTCAAGCTCGACCGCTCCTTCACGGTGCGGCTCGGCGACGGCGCGGCGTGCGACCGGATCAGCACCGCGATGGCCGCGCTCGTCGACTCGCTGTCGAGCCACGGAGTCGTCGAGGGCATCGAGACCGAGAAGCAGTGGGCGCTCGCGCTCGGCCACGGGTGGACGCACGGCCAGGGCTGGCTGTTCGGGCACGCGGTCGCCGAGAGCGCGCTGTTCCCGGTCCTCGACACGGCGTTCTGACCGTCCCGGCGGTGCGGCCCGACCCTCGTCGCGGCCGCACCGCCGGGCGCGTCAGGCCTCCTGCGTGATGCGCACCTGCACCTCGAGGTCGATCGTCCCCGCGCCCGCGTAGATGCCGCGCAGCGGCGGGACGTCGTCGTACGAGCGCCCCCGCGCGAGCACCACGTGCCGCTCGCCGGCGACCGTGCGGTTCGTCGGGTCGTACGGGTGCCACTCGCCGGACCACCACTCGACCCACGCGTGCGACTCGCCGACGACCGTCTCGCCGATCGCGTCGGCGACGGGGTGCAGGTAGCCGGAGACGTACCGCGCCGGGATCCCGACGCTCCGCAGCGCTCCCGCGGCGAGGTGCGCCATGTCCTGGCACACGCCGGTGCGCGCCGCCCACGCCTCGCTCGCCGGGGTGTGCACGGCGGTGACCCCGGGCACGTACTCGAGCTCGTCCCGCAGCGCCGCGCACACCGCCACGGCGGCCTGCGACGGCTCGAGGCCCTCGGCGACGCGCGCCGCGAGCTCGGCGACCTCGGGCGGCGCCTGCGTCGTCGGGGTGTCCGCGAGGAACTCCGCGAGGTGGTCGCGCAGCTCAGGGCTGCGCAGGTGGTCCCACGTCGTCTCCGAGCGCACGTCGCGCCGCGGGGCGATCTCGACGCGGTGCTCCGACGTGATCACGAGCGACTCGTGCGGGGTCAGCACCTCGAACACCGTCACGTGCGCACCCCAGTAGTCGCGGTGCTCGGACATCCACGTGTGCGGCTGGACCTCGAGCCGTGTCTCGAGCACGGACTGGCCCGGCTGCGACAGCGGGGTCATCCGCGCCTCGTTGTACGACGCCGTGACCGGGCTCGCGTACCGGAACGACGTCGTGTGGACCACGTGCAGCCGGCTCACAGCGCCTCCCCCACCCAGTTCGTGACGTGCCCCGACGGGAAGTAGCGCGCACGGATCGCGTCGCTCGCCGCCGAGCACGCGCGCTGCACGCGCTCCATCTCCTCGGGCAGCCCGTCGAGCACCTCCATGAGCGGGCGGTACTCGAGGCTCGCGCGTGCGTGGCCGAGGTGGCGCAGCGCGTCGTCGACGCTCGAGCGGGTCGTGACCGGCTCGAGCGCCGTGAGGCACGACTCGGCCTGCCCGAGGGCGAACACGAGCGAGCGCGGGAACAGCCGGTCCAGCAGGAGGAAGCCGGCGGCGCGCTCGTCGGACGCGATGCCGCGGTAGGTGCGCAGGTACGCCTCGTGCGCACCGCACGAGCGCAGCAGCGTCTGCCAGCTCGGCCCGGTCGCCCCGACGAGCGCGCGCGTCGTGAGCAGCCGCGCGGTCATGTCGACGCGCTCGATCGAGCGCCCGAGGACCATGAACTGCCAGGTTTCGTCGCGCGACGTGACCGAGTCCATGAGCCCCGCGACGACCGCGGCCCGCTCGCGCACCCACGTGAAGTAGTCGTGCGGCCGCGCGGGGCGCATGTGCGACGGGAGCTGGTTCCACGTCGTGTTGAGGCACTCCCACAGGTCCGTCGAGATGATCTCGCGCGCGCGCCGGGCGTTCTCCCGCGCCGCGACGAGCGACCCCGCGATCGCGCTCGGGGCCCGGCGGTCGTAGGCGAGGATGTCGAGCACGCTCTCCCGGCCGACCGCGACCCCCGCCGGGGGCGCGGGGCGGTCCATCACCGAGAGCAGCGAGCGGCACGCGAGGTCCTCCTCGGCCCACGGGTCCTCGAGCAGGCTCTGCACGTGCACGTCGAGCAGCCGGGCGGTGTCGTCCGCGCGCTCGATGTACCGGCCGATCCAGAACAGGGACTCCGCGATGCGGCTCAGCACGTGCCCACCCCGTCCTGCACCTGCTGCTGCTGCATGACCTGCGCGCGCAGGTCGTGCGGGTTCGCGTCGATCGGCACCGACGCCGACGCCGGCACGGTCTGCGGCGCCGTGTCGCCCGTCGCCTGAGCGCGCCGCGGCAGCGCGCCGCCCAGCACCCACGTGTCCTTCGAGCCGCCGCCCTGCGAGCTGTTGACCACGAGCTGCCCCTCGGGGAGCGCGACGCGCGTCAGGCCGCCGGGGAGCACCCACACGGAGTCGCCGTCGTTGACCGCGAACGGGCGCAGGTCGACGTGCCGTGGCCGGAGCCGGTCCTCGATGAGCGTCGGGACCGTCGAGAGCTGCACGACCGGTTGCGCGATCCACCCCCGCGGGTCCGCCAGGAGCCGGTCGCGCAGCGCCGCGAGCTCCGCGCGAGACGCGCTCGGCCCGACCACGAGCCCCTTGCCGCCCGAGCCGTCGACCGGCTTCACCACGAGCTCGTCGAGGCGGTCGAGCACCTCCTCGAGCGCGCCGGGGTCCTCGAGCCGCCAGGTGTCGACGTTCGCCAGCACGGGCTCCTCACCGAGGTAGTAGCGGATGAGGTCGGGGACGTAGGTGTAGACCAGCTTGTCGTCGGCGACGCCGTTGCCGACCGCGTTCGCGATCGTGACCGTGCCGGCCCGCGCGCACGTCATGAGGCCCGGGCTGCCCAGCAGCGAGTCGGACCGGAACGCGACCGGGTCGAGGTACTCGTCGTCGACGCGGCGGTAGATGACGTCGACGCGCCGGCGCCCCTGCGTCGTGCGCATCCACACGCGCCCGCCCGCGCAGAACAGGTCGCGGCCCTCGACGAGCTCGACGCCCATCGACCGGGCGAGCAACGAGTGCTCGAAGTACGCGCTGTTGTAGACGCCCGGGGTCAGCACGACGACGGTCGGGTCGTCGACGCCGTGCGGCGCCGCGGCGGTGAGCGCGGCGAGCAGGCGCCGCGGGTAGTCCTGCACCGGGCGGATGCGCAGCGCGGCGAACAGCTCGGGGAACGTCTGGGCCATGGCGCGGCGGTTCGAGAGCACGTAGCTCACGCCGCTCGGCACGCGCACGTTGTCCTCGAGCACCCGGAAGCCGCCCACCTCGTCGCGCACGAGGTCGATCCCCGAGACGTGCACGCGCACCCCGTTGGGCGGCTGGACGCCCCGGGCGGCGCGGTGGAAGTGCGTCGAGGAGACGACGAGGCCACGCGGCACGACGCCGTCGGCGACGGCCTTCTGCGGGCCGTACACGTCCGCGAGGAACGCCTCGAGCGCCCGGACGCGCTGCGCGACGCCCGGCGCGACATGGTCCCACTCGGCCCCGGTCAGCACGCGCGGTGTGACGTCGAGGGGGAAGGGCCGCTCCTCGCCCGCGAAGTCGAACGTGACGCCCTGCGCGAGGTACGACCGCGCGAGGGTGTCGGCGCGGGCGCGCAGCTCGGCGGCGGAGAGCTGGGCCAGCGACGAGTGCACGTGCTCGTACGCCGGCCGCACCCCGCCCACGCCGTCGAGCATCTCGTCCCAGGCAGCCCCGGGCGGGTAGTCGTCGAACACGTCCGCCATGATCCGGACCCTAACGGCGCCGTGCGTCCGGCGCGTTACGTGCGGCCCCGTGCCGCGCCGCGGCCGGCCGCTAGGGTTCCCCCGTGCGCGGACGGACGTGGGGGCGGGTGCTCGACGCGGTGCTGCGCGCCGTGACGTCCAACGGCGGGGCCCGGACAGCCGGCCGCGGATCGGGCAGCGCCGCAGCGGCCGGGTCGACGACGCGGGCCCCGGCCCGGCGCACCCCGCAGC
>NZ_JBFTER010000012.1:0-69042 GCF_047229345.1 Cellulomonas jepli
GGCTCGCAGGCGCCCGAGCCGGCTGCGAGCCCCCTGCGAGCCGCGTGCGAGCGCGGGCCGCGACGCTCGACGGGCACGGCCCCGCACGAGGGCCCGTCACGAGAGCACCACGATGACTGCCACCGCGATGACTGCCACCACGACGACCACCTCGCCCGGGCCGACGGCCGCCTCCGCTGCGCCGGCCGACGCCGCGGGTCCCGCCCTCGCCTCCGCGATCGCCCCCTCGACCGACCTCATGGCCCCCGTCCCCGCGGACGCCCCCGCCGCGGTGGTCGCCGACCGGGTCCTGGCCGCCGCGCTCGGCAGCCTCGAGATCACCGCGATCCACCTCGGCGAGCGCCTCGGGTGGTATCGGGCGCTCGCCGACGACGGCCCGCTGACGTCGACCGAGCTCGCGGTCCTGACCGGGACCGTCGAGCGGTACGCCCGCGAGTGGCTCGAGCAGCAGGCGGTGAACGGGTACCTCGAGGCGCTCGACGGCGGGCACGTCGACGCGTCGCACCGCCGGTTCCGCCTGCACGCGGGCGCCGCCGAGGTGCTCACCGACGTCGACAGCCTCGCGCACGTCGCCCCGCTGGCGCGGCTGCTCGCGGGCACGGGTCGCGTCGTGGACCGTCTCGTCGAGGTGTACCGCACGGGCGGCGGCGTCGGCTGGGAGGAGCTCGGCGCGGACGCGCGCGAGGCGCAGGCGGCGCTGAACCGGCCGATGTTCCTGCACCAGCTCGCCCAGGAGCTGCTGCCCGCGGTGCCGGCGCTGCACGGACGCCTGACGGGCGGCGCGACCGTCGCCGACGTCGGGTGCGGCGAGGGGTGGTCCGCGATCGGGCTCGCCCTCGGGTACCCGGGCGTGCGGGTCGACGGGTACGACGTCGACGCACCGTCCGTCGCCGCGGCGCGCCGGCACGCGTCGACCGCGGGCGTCACCGACCGCGTGACGTTCACGCACGTCGACGCCGCGGCGGCCGGTGACGGGACGGTCGGCCGGTACGACGTCGTGACCGCGTACGAGTGCGTGCACGACATGGCGGACCCCGTCGCCGTCCTCGCGGCGATGCGGCGCATGGTGGCGGACGACGGGTACGTGCTCGTGGTCGACGAGAACGCCGCGGAGGAGTTCGGCGCCCCGGCCGGTCCGGTCGAGCGGCTGCTCTACGGGTTCTCCCTGGTGTGCTGCCTGCCCGACGGGCTGAGCACCGACGGCGGAGCCGGTACCGGCACGGTCATGCGCCCCTCGGTGCTCGCGCGGTACGCGACGCGGGCGGGGTTCTCCGGCGTCGAGGTGCTGCCCGTCGAGCACGACCTGTTCCGGTTCTACCGCCTGCACCTCTGAGGTCGTCCGGCACGCCGGAATCACCCACCGCGCAGCCGGCGCGCGGCGTCGAGGGCCGCGCGGGCGGCGGACTCGACGTCGCGCGCGGCGCCCGTCCGCAGGCGGTCCGAGAGCCGGGCGTCGCCTAGTGCACCGACGAGCTGCTCGTGCGCGCGTGCGAGCCGCTCGCCCTCGGCTCCGAAGGTGGGGGAGACGTCCGCCCGGGCGACCGCGCCGAGCAGCTCGGCCGCCGCGTCCGGGGCGTCGAGCCGGAGCAGCAGGTCCACGAGGTTGCGCAGGGTCGTGAGCAGGTGGGTGCGGTCGCCGCGCTCGAGCCACCGCACGACGACGTCCTCGAACGCGACGAGCGCCTCCCGGGCCTCGCCGTGGCGGCCCCGGACGCTCGTGGCGGACACGCGCGCGACGCCGCCGAGGTACCGGTTGCCCACCGCGTCGGCGAGCGCGACCGCCCGGCCCAGGGACCGTGCGGCGTGGTCGGGGTCCACGTCGAGGTCGACCTCCCCCTCCGCGTAGGCGAACCACCCGAGCGCCGTGGGCGAGAGCGCCGGCACCACGGCGTCGAGCAGCGCCCGGTGCCGCGTGAGCGTGGCGTGGGCGGCCGGCCGGTCGCCCTCGTAGGCGAGCGCGAGGCTCGTCGACGCGGCGGCGATCGCCGCGTAGTGCCCGTCCCCGGCGGCGAGCGCGAGCTCCCACAGCCGTGCCGCCTGCTCACGGCACCCCGCCAGCCGGCCGTCGTAGATCGCCGCGTCCGAGAGGACCTCGTACGCCTGCATCCGGACGCGGTCGTCGACCGCGAGGGCGAGGGCCTGCTCGGCGCGCGCCTCGGCGGCGGGGAGCTCGCCGGCCTGGAGCAGCCGCGCCGCGACACCGGCGTGCGCGGCGGCGACCGCGGGGTCGTCAGCGGCGAGGTGCGGCACGAGCCGCTGAGCCCAGCCGAGCACCTCGTCGTCGAGGGTCCCCACCGCGAACACGTGCAGCGAGGCCGACAGCCCGCTCGCGACGTCCGGGGCGTGCTCGCGGGCCCACGCGTGGGCCGCGCGCAGCTCGGCGACGACCGACCTGAGCCGGGCGACGGCGGCGGCCTCACCCGGTCCGCGGAGCGCGGCGTCGCACCCGCGGGCGACCTCCGCGACGTGGCGGGCGTGCGCCTCGTGCGGGAGGGGGCGGCGGTCCGGTCCGGCGAGGACCGCCGACCGGACGGTGTGCAGCATCCGGTACCGCGTCCCGGGGGCCGGGTGCCGCGGGTCGCCGGGGCGCGCGTCGCCGGGCTGCGGGTCGCCGGGTCGCGGGTCGCCGGGCTGCGGCAGCAGCAGCGAGCGCCGCACGAGCGCCTCGACCGTCTCGCGCCCGGCGCCGACCACCGCCGCGGCGTCCGACGCCTCGACCGGTCCGGCAAAGACCGGCCACCGGTGGAGGGCCTCGCGCTCGGCCGGGTCGAGCAGCGCCTCGGACCACGCGATGACGGCGCCCAGGGAGCGGTGACGGTCCGGTCCGGCGCGGTGCGGGTGCCGCAGCGTCGCCGCGCCGTCGCCCGGTGCGCGAGCCGCGCCCGCACCGCCGTCCGCACCTCCGTCCGCGACCGCGGCCCCGGGCGCGTGCGGGTCGTCCGCGAGCATCGACGCGAGCTCCGCGAGGCTCACGCTCGCGGTGCGCGCCGCCGCCATCTCGATCGCGAGCGGCAGCCCGTCGAGCGCCTGCACGACGCGGTCCACGAGCGCGACGTCGAACGTCGCGTCGACCGGACCGGCCGCGCGGGCCCGGTCGAGGAACAGCCGCCGCGCCGCCGGTCCTGACGGCGTCACCGTCGTCGTCAGCGGTGCGACGACGTGCACGTGCTCGCCCGGCACCCTGAGGCGCTCGCGGCTGGTCACGAGGACCCGGGCGCGCGAGCCCGCGAGCACGCCCTCGACGAGCGCGGCCGCGGCGTCGAGCAGGTGCTCACCGTTGTCGACGAGCACCAGGACGTCGAGGTCCCCGAGCCGGCGCAGGGCGGTCGTCGCCGGGCCGGCCTCGGCGCCGAGCCCGAGCGGCGCGAGCGCCGCGGACGGGAGCGCGGCCGCGTCGCGCACCGTGCCGAGCTCGACGACCCGCACCCCGGACCCGAACCCGTCGGCGACCCGGCGGGCGAGCTCGAGCGCGAGCCGGGTCTTGCCGACGCCGCCCGGCCCGGCGAGGGTGACGAGCCGCGCGTCCGCGAGCAGCAGCCGGAGCGCGGCGAGGTCGTGGTCGCGGCCGACCAGGGACGTCGGCGGCACGGGCACCGTCGCGGCGGCGGGACCGCGGGGTCCGCCGGTCGGGTGGACGCGGGCGGCGGTCCGCGAGGAGTCCGTCGGCGTCGGCGGCGTGGTCCGCACGCCCAGCGCCTCGTCGTGGGCCGCCCGCAGCCCGGCGGAGGGCGCCAGGCCAAGCTCGTCGAGCGCGTCCACGGCCCGGTGGAACGCGGTCGTGCCGTCGGCGGGCCGCCCGGCGGCGACGAGCGCCCGGACGAGGCCGGCCCACGCACGCTCGTCGGTCGGGACGTCGGCCACGAGCGCCTCGGCGAGCGGCACGGCGTCGACGCCCCGCCCGGCCGTCACGAGGTGGTCCACGAGCCCCCGGCGCGCCGCCGTGCGCCGTTCCTCGAGCCGGCGCGCCTCGCCGCGGACACCCGGGAGGTCGGCGGCACCGCCGAACGCGGGGCCGCGCCAGAGCCCGAGCGCGCGCTCGGTCAGCGTCACGGCCGTCGCCGCGTCGGCGTGCTCCGACTCGGCGAGCCACGCCTCGAACTGCGCGGAGTCGACCCGGCCGTCCCCGAGGTCGAGGACGTAGCCGCCGTCGTGCGCGCGCACCGGCACGTCGAGCGTGCGGCGCAGCCGCGAGACGTGGGTGTGCAGCGTGTGCGCGGCGCTCGGGGGCGGGTCGTCGGGCCACAGGGTGTCGACGAGCAGGTCCACGCCCACGGTCCGGCCGCGGTGCGCGACGAGGGCGGCGAGCAGCGCTCGCTGACGGGCGCCGGCGACCGCCACGGTCCCGTCGTCCGTGCGCACCTCGAGGGGGCCGAGCACCCCGACGTCCATCTGCCGATGCTACGGCGACGGGGACTCCCGCCGACCGGGCTCGGCGCGCACGTTCGGGCCGGTCGGCCGAGGTGCGCGCTCGCGTGCTGGGTAGGCGGGGGACGCGCAGTCCGGGCGCGCGCCACCAGGCTGAGCACCCTCCAGGCTGAGCACCCCACCAGGCTGAGCACCCTCCTCGCCGCACGCCCCGCCCGGACGCGCGCCACGTCGGCCGCTCAGCCCAGCCGCACGCTCAGCTGCGAGCCGAGGTCGCGGTAGCCGAGCGACCGGGCGATGCGCTGCGAGGGCTCGACGCGGGCGCGCCACTGCGGCAGGAGCCCGGCGTCGAGCGCGGCCGTCGTCGCGGCGCGGGCCACGAGCCGGCCGTACCCCAGGCCGCGGACCTCGGGCGCGCTGAGCACCGAGAGGTGGGCGACGTCGCCCGGCCACGCGCGGAACCCCGCGGCGGCGACGACGACCCCGGCGCGGCGCAGGGCGAACGCCGGCGAGGTGAGCTCGGCGACACCGCTCTCGTCGGCGTCGTCCGGCGCCACACGGTCCAGGAGCGCGCGGAGCTCGGGACCCGCGGCGTCGAGCGCGACGACGTCCCGGAGGTCGGGGCGCACGTCGTCGGTACGGTCGTCCCGCGGCGGGGCCGTCCGCAGCTCGACGGTCGTGAGGCTCGCGGCGTCGAGGTACGCGAGCCGTGCGGGGCCGAGCGCGTCCGCCACGGGCAGGTGCGCGCGGACGACGCCGGTGTCGGTGCGCGAGCCCGGGGCGAGCCCGGTGAGGACCCGGACCCGCTCCGCGGTCGCGGCGTCGGGGGCCGTGACGAGCGCGGAACCCTCGAGCTCGACGACGCCGACCCAGCCCGGCGGGCACAGCAGCGAGTCCGGGGCGACGGCCACGGCCACCCCGCCGTCGGTCGGGAACGCCGTCACCGACCCGGCGAGCACCTCCCACAGCCCCCGCGCGCGGTCGGCGGCACGCCTCACGCGAGCGCCAGGCCGTCGACGACCTCGACGCCCGGGGCGCTCCCGAGCAGGGCGCCCGGCAGGGCGATCTTGGAGCCGCGCACGCCGCTGCCGACGACCACGTACGGCCCCGCGTCGGGGTCCTCGGCGGCGACCCGGGCGTCGACGAGCACGCGGTAGCCCTCGGGCAGGCCCAGCGGGGTGATCCCGCCGTACTCCATCCCGGACTCGGCGGTCGCGCGGTCCATCGGCAGGAACGACGCCTTGCGCACGTCGAGCAGGCGCTTGACCGCGTTGTTGACGTCGGCGCGGGTCGTCGCCCGCACGACGGCTGCGGCGACCCGCTCGTCGCCCGCGCGGCGGCCGGCGACGAGCACGCAGTTGGCCGAGACGGCGAGCGGGACGTCGTACGCCTGCGTCATGGCGGCGGTGTCCGCGAGGTCGGGGTCGATCTGCGCGACGACGACCTGCTCGGCGACGCGTTCGTCCTGCGTGGCCCAGGCGGTGATCGCGGCGGCGGTGCTGGGGGCGACGAGGTCGGGGTGGTCGACGACCGGCCGCCAGGTCAGGGTTCCGAGGGTCAGCACGGGCATGGCGTCAGGGTAACGACCGCTCGCGGGCCGCCCACGGGAACGGACGGGGCCCTCAGTCCACGAGGCCCGCCCGGAACGCGGTGATCGCGATCTGCACGCGGTTCGTGACGCCGAGCTTCTCGAACAGGTGCGTCACGTGGCTCTTCACGGTGGCCTCCGTGACGTGCAGCAGCGCCGCGACCTCGGCGTTCGAGCGGCCGCGACCGATCTCGACGACGACCTCCCGCTCGCGTGCCGTCAGCACCTCGAGCGCCGCGAGGGCGTCCCGCCGGCGGCCGCTGCGCTGGTGCGTCACGACGCGCTCGACGACCCGGCGCGTCACGACCGGCGAGAGCACCGCGTCCCCCGCGGCGGCGCGGCGGACCGCGTCGATGAGGTCGCGCGGGGGCGTGTCCTTGAGGAGGAAGCCGGCGGCGCCGGCCTCGAGCGCGCGGAAGACGTCCTCGTCGGTGTCGAACGTCGTGAGCACCACGACGGCCGGCGGGTCGGTGGTCGCGTGCAGCGCCACGGTCGCCGCGAGCCCGTCGAGCCGCGGCATGCGCAGGTCCATGAGCACGACGTCGGGCCGGTGCCGGCGCACCGCGTCGAGAGCAGCCCGGCCGTCGGGCGCCTCGCCGACCACCGTGAGGTCGCCGGCCGTCTCGAGGATGAGGCGCAGGCCCGCGCGCACGAGCTGCTCGTCGTCCACGAGCAGGACCGCGGTCACCGCCCGGCCTCAGCGGTGTCGTCGGCGCACGGCACGACGGCGTCCACGCGCCACCCGCCGTCCGGCTCACGGCCTGCGGCGAACGTGCCCCCGGTGAGCCGGACGCGCTCCGCGAGCCCGACGAGACCCGAGCCCGACCCCGGCAGGTCCAGGCCGGTGGGTGCGCCGGCCGGGTTGCTCACCGTCACGGTGACGCCGCCTGGCGTGCGGCGCACGCGCACGGCGACCGGTGCGCCGGGCGCATGCCGCCGTGCGTTCGTGAGCGCCTCCTGCACGACGCGGTGCACGACGGCGGCCGTCCGCCCGGGCAGCGCACCCGCGCCGGTGTCGAGGTCGAGCTCGACGCGTTCGCCCGCGCGCTCCGCGTCCTCGACGAGCCCGGCGAGGTCGAGCGGGCCGCCGGGGTCGGCGGGCGGCTCGTCCGGCGCGCGCAGCACGCCCAGCACGTCCCGCAGCTCCTGCAGGGCCTCCCGTGCCGTGCCCCGGATCAGCGCGGCTGCGTCGCGCACCCCCGCGTCCTCGGCTCCGGGGCCGACCTCGAGCGCGCCCGCGTGGAGCGCGACGAGCGTGACCTTGTGCGCGAGCACGTCGTGCATCTCGCGGGCGATACGGGCGCGCTCGGCGGCCCGGGCCTGCTCCTCGCGGAGCCGACGCTCCACGACGGCCTGCCGCGACTCCGCCTCCTGCGCCGCCCGCAGCTCCCGGCGCGTCGCCGCGTGCACGCCTGCGCCGACGAGTGCGGCGGTCAGCAGGGCGGCCCACGCGGCGTCCTGCGCGTCGAGCCGCCCCTCGTCGAGCCACCACCAGCCGGCCAGGCCCGACCAGCCGGCCGCGGCCACGAGCGCGAGCGCCCGGCGCGGGGCGTACGCGCCGCCCGACCAGAGCCCCACGGCCAGCGGCACGGGGTTACCCGAGAGCGCGTACGCGGCGGCGCCGAGCGTCGCCACCAGGACGGGGTGGGCCCGGCGCACGACGAGCGCGGCGCTGCCGAGCACCCCGGCCGCGACGATCACGCCCGCGGGCACGGCGGACCACCCGCCGCGGGCCGCCATCGCGGTCACGACGAGCGACGCGGCCACGAGCGCGGCGTCGAGGGCGCGGGTCCGGGCCGGTGGCATGACCCGAGCGTAGGGACGCGGACCCGGCGGGTGGACCGTCCGGAGGTCGCGTCCGGGGCGGTGCACCGTGCGACT
Organism: Cellulomonas jepli; assembly: GCF_047229345.1. Lineage (NCBI taxonomy): Bacteria > Bacillati > Actinomycetota > Actinomycetes > Micrococcales > Cellulomonadaceae > Cellulomonas > Cellulomonas jepli. The sequence continues at coordinate 7,835 of NZ_JBFTER010000012.1, forward strand.
TTCGTCGGGCCGTGGGACCGCCGCCGCTCCGATGCGGGGCCAGCGGCCCGGTCAGCACGCTGGGCGGCATGCGACCTCGTCCCGTGACCCTCGTCCTCGCCGCCGCCGCGGCGCTCGTGCTCGGACCCGCCCTGCCGACCTCCGCCGCCGCGTCCGGCGCGGCGTGCACGCCGGTCTCCCCGGAGGCTGCCCGCGCCGCGTTCGCCGACCTGCCGGACCTCCTCGAGCGCGACGGGGTGCCCGGCGCCGTCCTGACCGTCGTCGCGGACGGGGCGGTCGCGCACGCGGCGGGGTACGGGGTCGCCGACCTCGCGACCGGCGCACCGTTCGACCCGGACCGCTCGCTCGTGCGCATCGCGTCCGTCACGAAGCTCCTGACCGCGACCGCCGTGATGCAGCAGGTCGAGGCGGGCCGTCTCGACCTCGACGCCGACGTCAACCGGTACCTCACGGCGTTCCGGGTCCCGCCGACGTACGCGGAGCCCGTGACGGTCCGTGACCTGCTCGACCACACCGCCGGCTTCGAGGAGCGCGGCGTCGGGATCGGTGCGCACGCCGCCGCTGACGTCCCCCCGCTCGCGCAGACCCTCGCGCGCGACATGCCCGCCCGCATCTACCCGCCGGGGGAGGTCGCCGCCTACTCGAACTACGGTGCCGCGCTCGCGGGCCACCTCGTCGAGCAGGTGAGCGGAGAGTCCTACGCGCAGTACCTGCAGCGTCACGTCCTGGACCCGCTCGGCATGACGCGCACGACCGCCGTCGAGCCCGTCCCCGCGGCGCTCGCCCCGGACCTGGCCCGCAGCTACGACTCCGACGCCCGACCGCCCGCGCCCGTTCCGTTCACGTTCGACCGCCTGGTGCCCGACGGGTCGGTGAGCACGACCGCGACCGACATGGCGAGGTTCGTGCTCGCGCACCTCGGCTCCGGTCCCCGGGTGCTCGGCCCGGCCACGACCACGCGGATGCACACGCAGTCGTTCACCGCGGACCCGCGGCTCCCCGGTTCCGCCCACGGCTTCCAGGAGCGGGCGCTGCACGGGCGGCGCGCGCTCGTGCACGACGGGAGCTGGGAGGGGTTCCAGTCGGCGCTCGTGCTCGTGCCTGGGTGCGGCGTGGGGATGTTCGTCTCGGTCAACGCCACGGCGGGTGCGGCGACCCTCGGCGAGGTGGTCGACCGGTTCGCCGGGCTGGTCGTGCCGCCTGCGGGCAGCGACGACCCCGCCGCGGACCCCGTCGTGGCACCCGGGCCCCACGCTGGGGACAGCACGCCGGTCGACGCCCGGGGCGCGGACCTCGCGGACCGTCCGCGTGAGGGCTTCTACACGCGCACCCGGCACAACGAGTCGACCGTCGAGCGGCTGCTCGTGCTGCTCGACCAGGCCCGGCTGCGCACGCAGGGCGACGGCGGGCTGCGGTTCGCCGGGGCCACGTGGGCACCGCGGGGCGACGGCCTTTACCGGTCACCCGACGGGGGTGCGCTCGTGGGGCTCGACGGCGCGGGCGGGCGGCACTACGTCGCGACGGACGGCGCCGACTGGGTGCTGCTCCCCGCCGCCGATTCGGCGCCCGTCAACCTCGCGGTCGTGGCCGCGTCGGTGCTGACGTCGGTGACCGCGGGAGTCGCCCTCGGGGGCGGCGCGTGGCAGCGGCTGCGGCGGCGCCGCTCGGCGGACGTCTCGCGGCGGTGGCGTGCGGCGCGGGCGCTCACGTGCGGGGCGAGCCTGGGAGGGGCGGCCTTCCTGGTCGCGCTCGCGGTGGTCGTGGCAGGCGACACGAGCGAGTTCCTCTACGGCGTCCCCACGAGCTTTCGGCTGCTGCTCGGCGGCGGCGTCGCGGTGCTGACGGCGGCCCTCGCCGCCGGCGTGCTCACCGTCGCCGCCTGGCGCGGCTCCGGTGCCGGGCTCGGCGTGCGGGTCCACCAGGTCGTGCTGCTCGGCGGTCTCGGCGCGCTCGCGTGGTTCTTCGCGCGCTGGAACCTGATCGGCTGGCAGCTCGGCTGACCGACGCCGTCGGGCGGCGCGCCCGGGGCCGCGCCGGTCGGGACCGCGCCGCCCGCTCGGGCTCAGCGACGGCAGGTCGCGACGAGCACCGCCCGCGCGAGCGTGTGGAACACGACCATCGCGCCGACCGCACCAGGCATCGCGTCGGGACCCACGTCGAGGCTCTCGACGCCCAGCGCGTGCACGACGTGGAAGTACCGGTGCACCTGGTCGCCGGGCGGCGGCGCGGCGCCGACGTAGCCGGGGACGCCGTCGTCGCCGCGCAGCGCGAACGCGGGAGCGGGCAGCAGCCCGGCGTCGGCGGCACCCGCACCGCGCGCGAGCGACGTCGTGGACGCGGGCAGGTCGACGACGGTCCAGTGCCACCAGCCCGCCGGGCCTGGCGCGTCGGGGTCGAACACGCTCACGACGAACGACCTCGTCGCCTCCGGGAAGCCGGACCACGCGAGGTGCGGCGAGACGTTCGCGTGCGGCGGGGCGGCGTGGTCGTCCGGCAGCGGCTCACCGTGCACCAGGTCGTCGCTGCGCAGCTCGAACGACGGCACGGGGGGCAGCAGCGCGTACGGGTCGGGGGCGACGGGACGGGTCAGCGAGACGGCCACGGGTGCTCCTGGGGCGTCGGGACGGTGCTCGGACCCGACTCATGATGCCGACCCCGGCGCAAGATCGCCGTCCGGGTGAGGTTTGTCCGTCTCCCGGGGGACCGGATTGACACGCCCGTCGCGCCAGCGTGTACTAGCGGTATCGAACACATGTTCGAACGTCCTGGGGGTGGCTCGCAGGGCGAGATGGGCCGGCTGTGCCCCAGAGCACCGAGACGGGGAGGGAACGTGCCGGGCGTGGGGACGCGTGAGGAGAAGGCCGCGCTGGCGCGTGCCGTGCTGGCTCACGCCGAGCAGCGCACGGGTGCCCGCAGCGTGGTGCGCGGGGTCAGCCGGGTCGACGGGGGAGGCGGCGCAGGGACGGTCGCCGACGTCGTGCCGCGAGGGGGAGGCGCGACGGGCGGGGCCGACGGTGCCGACCGGGGTGCAGGTGCAGGGCAGGGGGCTGCCGGGTGGGCGGGGGGCAGCACGACCGGGTGGGGGCCCGGTCGTGGCGGGGGAGTGACGGGGGCATCACGCCCGGCAGGGGGAACGAGCGCCTCGGCGCCGTCCGGGCCCGGTGCCCCCGTCACCCGAGGCGGCGTGGCCGCGGTGCCCGACGACGTGCGGACCTCCGCGCGGACGCCGGGCACCGCGGGTGCGCCGCACGGTCCCCTCGCGGTGCCCGCCGACGGGCCGGCCGCGGTGCCCGACGACGCACCGGGCACAGGGCCGGACGCGCTGCTCGGTGTCCCGTCGGACCCGCGGCCGCACGCCGTGCCCGACGCGCTGCCGCACGCCGTGCCGAGCACGGTGCCCGGCACCGGTGCCCACGTCCCCGTCGCCCGCCGCACCTCGCTCCTGACGACCGAGCGCCCCGCGCTCCCGGTCCCCGCCGAGCTGACCGCGCTGCTGCCCGACGGCCTGCGCCGCGGCGGGACGGTCACGGTGCTCGGCTCGACGTCGCTGCTCCTCGCGCTGCTCGCCTCGGCCTGCGCGGGCGGGGCGTGGGCCGCGCTCGTCGGGCAGCCGACCGCGGGCCTGCTCGCCGCCGCCGAGGCCGGGGTCGCGCTCGATCGGCTCGCGGTCGTCCCCGCACCCGGCCTCGACGCGCCCACGGTCGTCGCCGCGCTGCTCGACGGCGTCGACGTCGTCCTCGTGGGCCCCGAGGCCGCGCTCACCGACGCCGACCGGCGCCGGCTCGCCGCCCGGGCGCGCGAGCGCGGGTCGGTGCTGCTCACGAGCGCGCCGTGGCCCGGTGCGAACGTCGTCCTGACCGCCGAGCAGGGCCGGTGGAGCGGGGTCGGGGCGGGTGACGGGCGGCTGCGCACGCACGAGCTGCGCGTCGTGCGGACCGGGCGCGGCTCGGCAGCGGTCCCCACGACCGTCGACCTCGCGCTCCCGCTGGGCCGCCCCACGCCGGCCCTCGTCGAGCCGCGCGCGAGCGTCACCGCCGCCTCGCTGGCCCCTGCCCCCGTCGCCGCGCCGGCACCCGAGGCGGAGCCGGGCGCGCAGGACCAGCCCGCCGCGACGCTGAGGCTTGTCGGATGAGCACCCGCACGACCGTCCTGTGGGTGCCCGACTGGCCCGTGCTCGCCGCGGTCCGGGCCGGTCAGGTCCCGCCGCACCTGCCCGCCGCGGTGCACGACGCGCGCCGCGTCACGGCGGTCTCGGCGCTCGCCCGGTCGCAGGGCGTGCGCCGCGGCATGCGCCGGCGCCAGGCGCAGGGCTGCTGCCCCGAGCTCGTGCTGCTCCCCGTCGACGAGGGCCGCGACGTGCGGCTGTTCGAGCCGGTCGTGGCCGCCGCCGAGACGGTCGTCGCCGGGCTCGAGGTCGCCCGCGCGGGGCTCCTGCTGCTGCCCGCCGGTGGCGCGAGCCGCTACCACGGCTCCGAGGACGCGCTCGCGGAGCGGCTCGTCACGGCGGTCGCCGAGCGCACCGGGCACGAGGCGCACGTGGGCACCGCCGACGGTCTGCTCGCCGCGGTGCTCGCCGCCCGCAGCGGGAGCACCGTCGCGCCCGGGGGGTCGCGTGCGTTCCTCGGGCCGCTCGGCGTCGGTGAGCTCGTGCACGCCGCCGTGCAGGACGGCGCCGCCGAGGAGGTCGCCGCGTTCGTCGACCTGCTGCTGCGGCTCGGCCTGCGCACGCTCGGGGACCTCGCGACCCTGCCGTCGGCGGACGTGCACGCGCGGTTCGGGCGGACCGGGGTCTGGGCGCACACGCTCGCGCGCGGGGCCGACGACCGCCCGCCCGCGCGTCGTCGGCCCGAGACGGACCTCGAGGTGGCGTGCGAGCTCGACCCGCCCGCCGAGCGCGTCGACGCCGCGACGTTCGCGGGGCGCCGGCTCGCCGAGGAGCTCCACGCGCTGCTGCTCGAGCACTCCGTGACGTGCGGGCGGCTGCAGATCGTGGCCCGCACCGACGCCGGCGAGGAGCTCGCGCGCACGTGGCGCACCGACCTCGGCGGGCTGGGCGGGCTCACCGCCGCGCGCATCACCGACCGCGTGCGCTGGCAGCTCGAGGGCTGGCTCACGACCGGGGCGCTCGCGGGACGGCCGAGCCGGCGCGCGCGCGACCTGACCGCGGACGACCCGGCGCCGGCCGCCCTCGTGCACCTGACGATCGCGGCGCAGGACGTCGCCCCCGCGGGCGCCGAGCAGGGCCGGCTGTGGGGCGGACCGTCCGGCGGCGACCTGCGCGCGCACCGGGCGCTGGACCGCGTGCAGGGGCTCATCGGCGGCGACGGCGTGCTCACGGCGGCCCTCCAGGGCGGGCGCGACCTGCGCGACCAGGTGCACCTGCGCCCGTGGGGCGACCAGACCGCCGCCCCGCGCCCGGCGGACCGCCCGTGGCCCGGGCGGCTGCCCGAGCCCGCGCCGGCGACCGTGCTGACCGAGCCGCAGCCCGTCGACGTGCGCGACTCGGCGGGCACGCGGGTGCGGCTCGACGAGCGCGCGGTCCTCAGCGGGGAGCCCGCGACGGTGCGCTGGCCCGGGGAGGACCCGCGGGCCGTCGCGGGCTGGGCCGGGCCGTGGCCGCTCGCGGACCGGTGGTGGACCGGGGCGGTCCGGGTGCGCTCGCACGTGCAGGCGACGCTCGACGACGGGCGCGCGGTGCTGCTCGCGTGCACGGACGGGGTGTGGACGTGCGAGGCGACGTACGACTGAGCGGCACCGGCAGGACGCGACGAGCGGGAAGACACGGGGGAGTGACGCACGATGACGGGGACGGGACGGGCCGCGCGCTATGCCGAGCTGCACGCGCACTCCGCGTTCAGCTTCCTCGACGGCGCGAGCCAGCCCGAGGAGCTCGCGTACGAGGCCGCGCGCCTCGGCCTGTCGGCGCTCGCGCTGACGGACCACGACGGGCTCTACGGCGTCGTGCGGTTCGCGCAGGCGGCCCGGCTCGTCGGGCTCCCCACGGTGTTCGGCGCCGAGCTGCACCTGCCCGTGCCCGGCGGGACCCCCGGGGCGGGACCCGGCACCACGGGGCGTCCCCGCCCCGGACCCGACGTGCTCGACCCCCCGACCGGCGTCCCCGACCCGCGCGCGACGCACCTGCCCGTGCTCGCGCGCGGGGCCGACGGCTACCGCGCGCTGTCCCGGGCGATCGCGACCGCGCACCTCGCGACCGGGACCAAGGGCGCCGCGCACTACACGCTCGAGGGGCTCGCCGAGCAGGCCGCCGGGCAGTGGCTCGTGCTCACCGGGTGCCGCAAGGGCGCGGTGCGGCGCGCGCTGACCGGGCGCGCGGGAGCCGGGCCCGTGACGCCCGAGGGCTTCGTCGCCGCGCGCGCCGAGGTCGACCGGCTCGTCGCGCTGTTCGGCCACGACAACGTCGCGGTCGAGGTCACCGACACGGGCGACCCGTTCGACTCCGAGCTCGCGGACGCGCTCGCGGCCCTCGCCGCCGCGGGCGACCTGCCGCTCGTCGCGACCGGGAACGTGCACTACGCGACCCCGCACGACGCCGACCTGGCCGCCGCGCTCGCCGCGGTGCGCGCACGCTCGTCGATGGAGGACCTCGACGGCTGGCTGCCGGGCGCCCCGACCGCGCACCTGCGCTCGGCGCGCGAGATGCTCATGCGCCACCGGCGCCACCCGGACGCCGTGCGCACGGCCGCGGACCTCGGCCTCGAGTGCGCGTTCGACCTGTCGCTCGTCGCCCCGAACCTGCCGCCGTACCCGGTGCCGGCGGGGCACACCGAGGCGACGTGGCTGCGCGAGCTCGTCCGGCGCGGCGCGCGCGAGCTCTACGGGCCGCCCGAGGCCGAGACGGTGCCGGGTGCCTACGCGCAGCTCGAGCACGAGCTGCGCGTCATCGAGGACCTCGGCTTCCCGGGCTACTTCCTCGTCGTGTACGACCTCGTCGACTTCTGCCGCCGCAACGGGATCCTCGCGCAGGGCCGCGGCTCGGCCGCGAACTCGGCGGTCTGCTACGCGCTGCGCGTCACCGCCGTCGACGCGGTCAGGCACGGGCTGCTGTTCGAGCGCTTCCTGGCCCCCGAGCGCGACGGTCCGCCCGACATCGACGTCGACATCGAGTCGGGCCGCCGCGAGGAGGTCATCCAGTACGTCTACGCGACGCACGGGCGCACGCACGCCGCGCAGGTCGCCAACGTCATCGGCTACCGCCCGCGCTCGGCGGTGCGCGACGCCGCCCGTGCGCTCGGGTACGACGTCGGGCAGCAGGACGCGTGGAGCAAGAGCATCGAGCGGTGGGGGAGCCTGCGGGGCCCGGACCGCGGGCTCCCGTGGTGGCAGGGCGCGGCGCCGGTGGCCGCGACGCCCGACCACGGCCCGGCGGCTGCTTCCGGTCAGGTGCCCGGCCAGGTGCCCCGCCCCGTCGTCCCCGACCACCGCGTGCACGACACCGACCGCGCCGTCGGGGAGCCGACCAAGGACCGCCACGACGTCGTCCCCGCCCACCTGCCGCCCGCCGCGAGCGACCTCGACGAGATCCCCGAGCACGTCGTCGACCTCGCGGAGCGGTTCCTGCGGCTCCCGCGCCACCTCGGCATCCACTCGGGCGGCATGGTGATGTGCGACCGGCCGGTCATCGAGGTGTGCCCCGTCGAGTGGGCGCGCATGCCCGGGCGCACGGTGCTGCAGTGGGACAAGGACGACTGCGCCGACGCCGGGCTGGTCAAGTTCGACCTGCTCGGCCTCGGGATGCTGACCGCGCTGCGCATCGGCTTCGACCAGGTGCGCGAGCACGAGGGCGTGCAGGTCGAGCTGCACGGGCTCCCGCACGAGGACCCCGCCGTCTACGACCTGCTGTGCGCCGCGGACACCGTCGGGGTGTTCCAGGTGGAGTCGCGCGCGCAGATGGGCACCCTGCCGCGGCTCAAGCCCCGGAAGTTCTACGACATCGTCATCGAGGTCGCGCTGATCCGCCCCGGGCCCATCCAGGGCGGCTCGGTGCACCCGTACATCAACCGCTACAACGGCCGCGAGAAGGTCACGTACCTGCACCCGCTGCTCGAGAAGTCGCTGTCCAAGACCCTCGGCGTCCCGCTGTTCCAGGAGCAGCTCATGCAGATGGCGATCGACGTCGCCGACTTCACGCCCGCCGAGGCCGACCAGCTGCGCCGGGCGATGGGCTCGAAGCGGTCGATCGAGCGCATGGAGGCGATGCGGGCGCGGCTCATGGCCGGGATGGAGGCCAACGGCATCCCGCCGGGCACCCGGGAGCAGATCTACGACAAGCTCAAGGCGTTCGCCGACTTCGGCTTCCCCGAGTCGCACTCGTACTCGTTCGCGTTCCTCGTGTACGCGAGCTCGTGGCTCAAGGTGCACCACCCCGCGGCGTTCTACGCGGGGCTGCTGGCCGCGCAGCCGATGGGCTTCTACTCCCCGCAGTCGCTCGTCGCCGACGCGCGCCGGCACGGCGTGGAGGTGCTGCGGCCCGACGTGCAGCACTCGGACGTCCAGGCGTGCGTCGAGCGCACGGCCCCGCCACCGCCGGGCGGGGAGCCGCCGCTCGTCCCGACGCCGTCGGGCACCGCCGCCCTCGGGGCGCGCACGCCGGCCGGGCGCACGCTCGTCGTGCGCATGGGGCTCGCGTCGGTGCGGGGCGTGGGGGAGGACGTCGCGGAGCGGCTCGTCGCGGAGCGGCGCGAGCACGGGCCGTTCGCGGACCTGCGCGACCTCGCGCGGCGCGTGCGCCTGACGACCGCACAGCTCGAGGCGCTCGCGACGGGCGGCGCGCTCGGCAGCCTCGGGGCGACGCGGCGCGAGGCGCTGTGGGCCGCGGGTGCGCTCGCGCAGGAGAGCCCGGACACTCTGCCCGGCGTCAGCGTCGGCGTGAGCGCCCCGACGCTGCCCGGGATGAGCGACGTCGAGCTCGCCGTCGCGGACGTGTGGGCGACCGGGGTCTCGACCGACTCGTTCCCGACGCAGTTCGTGCGCGACGGGCTCGACTCCGCGGGGGTCCTGCGCGTCGAGCAGGCGTTCCGCCACGAGACCGGGCGCCGCGTCGCGGTCGCGGGCGTCATCACGCACCGCCAGCGACCCGGGACGGCCGGGGGCGTGACGTTCCTGTCGCTCGAGGACGAGACGGGGCTGCTCAACGTCATCTGCTCCGCGGGCCTCTGGCAGCGGTTCCGCAAGGTCGCGCGCACGTCACCGGCACTCGTCGTGCGCGGCCGGCTCGAACGGGCCGACGGTGCGACGAACCTCCTCGCCGAGCACCTCGCGCCGCTGTCGCTGCGGGTGCGGTCCTCGTCGCGCGACTTCCACTGAGGCCGGACCGCAGCGCCGGGAACGGAGCACCGCGCGTCGCGACCGGCTCCGGGGCCTCTCCGCCCTGAGCGAGCGGTCCGCGCCCGCCCGGGATCAGGTCGCCCGGTCCGTCGCCCGGTGCGCCGTGCCGCCCGGCCCCGCAGCGCCGTCGGCATCCTCGGTGCGGGCCGCGAGCCGCCGCCCGGCGAACCAGGACCCCAGCAGGAGGACGGGCACCATCACGACGCCGCGCACGAGGCTCCTGTCGGCCTCCCAGCCCAGGCCCCAGTGCGCCACGGCGGCGATCACCGCTCCGCCGAGGAGGGCGAGCAGCAGCAGCGGTCCGTGGCGACGAAGCATGCCGCCGATCCTTCCGCGTGGCGCCGGTGCCCGCTCGCCGGACGTGGCCACCCTGCCGAGCGCAGACGGGTCGGCTCACGTCTCGCCCGGGTGCGCCTGAGCGGCGTCGCTGCACGGTGCCCCCCGCTCGGGGCCGCCCGTCAGATGCCGAGCAGGCCGTCGATGCTCGCGGCGTTCCGCTCCGCGCGGTACTCGTCCATCCCGTCCGGGCCCTTCTTCTCGGCGAACAGGCGCATCAGCTCGCGCTCCTCGGTCACGACCTCCATCACGGGCACACCCCACCCGCACGAGTCGCTGATGCGCTCGACGTCGACCGTGATCACCGCACGCGTGCTCGGGTGGTCCGGGTGGAGGGCCGTCACCTCGTCGAACGCCGCGGTGCCCGGCAGGTGCACCTGCCCGCGCCCGTGCAGGCGCACGATGCGGGGGCGCGCGTCGAACGCGGCGAACATCACGCAGATCCGGCCGTTCTCCCGCAGGTGCGCGATCGTCTCCACGCCGCTGCCGGTGAGGTCGACCCAGCCGACGCGGTGCGGGCCCAGCACGGAGAACGAGTCGCTGCCCCGGGGCGAGACGTTGACGCGCCCGTCCGCGGCGAGCGGGGCGGTGGCGACGAACCACATCGGCTGCGCCTCGATCCAGCGGTGCAACGACTCGTCGATGGCGTCGAACAGCTTTCCCATGCCCGGATCCTGGCAGACCACCCGCCGCCCCGGCGCGGACGTCCGCCGGGACCGGCGTATTCAGGTCCGGTGCGGACCGACCTCGTCGCTACGCTGCCCCGATGTCGCTCCTCGGCCCGCTCGTCGCCTACGTCCCCACCCCGCGCAGCGCCGACGGTGCGCTGGCCCCCGACGTCCTCGGGCAGCTCGTCGAACGCGTCGTGGCGGCCGGCGCGAGCGGGGTGTGCGTGCTCGGCAGCGTCGGCTCGTTCGCCTACCTCGAGCCCGCGACGCGACGCGCGGTCGTCGCTGCGGCGGTCGAGGCCGCCGCAGGGCGGGTGCCCGTCCTGGCCGGTGTCGGCGCCCTCGCGACGCGCGAGGTCCTGAGCCTGGCCCGCGACGCGCAGGACGCGGGGGCCGACGCGCTCCTGCTGCCGACGACCGCGTACCTGCCGCTCACCGACGACGAGGTCCTCGGCCTCGTGCGCGACGTGACCGAGACCGCCGACCGGCCGGTGTGGATCTACCACAACCCCGTCACCACGAGGTACGACTTCAGCGTCGAGGCGCTCCTGCGGGCCGCCGCGCTGCCCGGGGTGGGCGGGGTCAAGGACCGGGCGCCGGACGCCGACGCCGTGCGTACCCGGGCGGCTGCGGTCCTCGCCGGCGCCCCGGCCGGCCTCGAGGTCGGTTACAGCGGGGACCTGCTCGGCGTGCACGGGCTGCTCGCGGGCGCCCGCAGCTGGCACTCGGCGCTCGCGGGCGTCCTGCCCGGCCCGTACGCCGCCGTCGCGCGGCTCGCGGCGCAGCGGGACGAGGCGGGGACGCTCGCGCTCCTCGCCCACCTGGCGCCGCTCGTCGAGCTCGTCATGCGGTCCGGCGGGCCGCGCGCGGTGCACGCCGTGGGTCAGCTGCTGGGCCTCCCGGTCGGCGACGTCCCGGCGCCGCTGCGGATGCCCGCGCCGGAGGTGCGCGCGGAGCTCGAGGGTGCGCTGGCGCTCGTGCTCGACCGCTTCGCTGCCATGGACGCGGACGCCGCGTCGTCCCGCTGAGCCGGCTCAGTCGAAGAAGCTGAACGCCCGCGCCAGGAGGCGGAACGGGAAGGTCAGGAGCCGCACCACGAGCCCGACGACCTCGACCGCCTCGACGGCGTCCGCGACACCCTCGACACCCTTCTTCACGACGTCGCGGGCACGACGTCGACCACGCGTGCGACGCACGGCTCACCTCCGGGGACGACGCCGGACACCGTAGCGGCACGCGTGCGGTCGGGAGGCGCAGCGTGACCGGGACCATCCACTCGGCCGAACGCCGAACGGCCGGACGTGGCTCGAGGGCTGCGGTTGCGGCTGCGGCCGACGGCGCGGCTGCGCTGCGGAGACGCGACGCCGAGCGAGCCATGTCGATAACGGAAGCACGCGCGGTCAGGGCGAGATGGCCGGGGGAGCAAGGGGCCCGGTTCCGCCGGCGCCCGCCGGGGCGACGGACGAGGCGCGGTCCGGCAGCCGGTCGAGCGCGCGTCCGACCGCCTCCCGTGCCACCGTCAGGACGGCGGCACGGTCCCTCGGTCCGGCCGCGACGACGGGTCCTCGCGGTCGCCGCTCGTCCGCGGGCGCGTCGGGGGCGGCGTCGGCCGCAGCGTGCAGCAACCGGGCCGCCGTGGGGTCGCCGAGCCGCTCGAGGACGTCCGCGAGGTCCCGCAGTGCGGGCCACAGGTGCGTCCAGTTGCCCGTGGCCGCGAAGTGGTCGACCACCTCCAGGTACCCGGTGAGCGCCTCGCGCACCCGCCCGCGGGCCGACTGCACCGAGAGCAGGCCGACGCGGGCGACGCCGAGCAGGAAGCCGGCGCCGGACGCGCGGGCGGCCTCGACCGCGTCGTCGTAGTGGCCCTCGGCGGAGTCGAGCTCGCCCTCGAGCTGCGCGATCTCACCGTCCACGTAGGCGGCCCAGGCCCGCAGCGTCGGCGACGTGGCGGCGGGGCGCCCACGGTCGGCGAGCGAGCGGGCCGTCGCGAGCTCACCCGCGTAGGCGCTCGCGAGCGCGGCGATGCCGTAGGTCTCGCGCGGAGAGGGGCGCAGGGGCGCGGCGGCGAGCGCGTGCTCCACGGCCTGCGCGTGCGCACCGCGCGCGAGCGCGACGACCGCGAGCGGCACGAGGCAGAACCACCGGTCCTCGTCGTCCCGGGCGCGGGCGAGCCCGGCGCGGGCGAGCGCGTCCGCCCGTGCCGGGTCGCCGCCCTGGTACGCCGCCTCCGCCGCCACACCCAGGACCGCGGCCTCGTGCGCGTGCCCGACGAGCGACGGGTCCTGTGCGAGGTCGAGCGCCCACGCCCGGATCTCGAGCAGGTCCCGGTAGCCGACGGCCGCGAACAGCCCGATGACGAGCTCCGCCGCGTCGTCGACGGACCCGCGCGTGCGAGCAACGTGCCAGGCTGCGCGGAGGTTGGCGAGCTCACGACGCAGCGTCGCGTCGGCCTCCGGCTCGCGCTCGGTCTCCATCCCCGCCGCGACGTCCGCCACGAGCTCCCGGGCCCACCGCAGGAGGTGCTCCGGCCCGGCGTGACCGTCCGCGGTGCCTCCCGTGCCTGCCGTCCCTGCCGCGTATGCCCGGACCGTCTCGAGCAGCCGGTACCGGGTCGTGCCGTCGAAGTCGACGTGCAGCACCGACGCGTCGACGAGCCGCGCGAGCAGCGTCGCCGGGTCCCCGTGCGCGCCGACCGCCCCCGCCAGGCGCTCCGCGGCCGCGAGGTCGAGCCCGTCGGGGAACGCCGCGAGGTGCTGGAGCAGCAGGCGCTCGTCGGGCGACAACAGGGCGTCGGACCACGCGATCGTCGCGCGCAGCGTGCGGTGCCGGGCGTCGGCGGTGGGGCGCCCGTCGCCGAGCAGCTCCAGCGCGCGGTCGAGCCGGTCGCGCAGGTCCCGCAGCCCGAGCGTCGACAGCCGCCCCGCGGCGAGCTCGAGGGCCAGCGGGATGCCGTCGAGCCGCCGCACGACCTCGGCGACCACCACGAGGTCCTGCGGCGTCCTCACCACGCCGGGGCGGACCCGGTCCGCGCGCGCGAGGAACAGCGTCACGGCGGGGGAGTCGCGCACGCGCCCGGGGTCGGTCCCCGCCTCGGGCACGTCGAGCGGCGCGAGACGCACCGTGCGCTCCGCGGCCAGGCCGAGCGGCTCACGGCTCGTGACGAGCACGCGCAGCCGCGGGCACGAGCCCAGGAGCGTCGCCACGGCGTCGCGCACGGCTGCGAGCAGGTGCTCGGCGTTGTCCACGAGCAGCAGCGCGGGCCGGTCGCCCAGGAGCGCGGCGCAGGCCGTGAGCACGTCTCCCCGCACCGCGGCCAGGCCGAGCACCGAGGCGAGCGCGTGCGGGACGGCGCCGGGGTCGTCCACGGGCGCGAGCGCGAGCACCACCGCGTCGTCCGCGCTCCGGACGACCTCGAGGGCGACGCTCGTCTTCCCGACCCCGCCGGGTCCCGCGACCGTCACGAGCCGCTCACGCCCGAGGAGACCCCGCAGCAGCGTCACCTGCTCGGTCCTGCCCACCAGCGGATCCGCCCGGTGCGGGACGCCCGGCCGCGCGGCGGTGGTGGTCCCGGCACCGGCACCGCCGCTCGCGACCTCGCGCTCGACCGCGGCGAGCGCAGGGGTCGGGTCGAGCCCGGTGCGCTCGGTGAGCCTGCGCCGGAAGGCCCGCCCGACGCGCAGGGCGTCAGGGGCGCGTCCCGTCGCCGCGAGCACGCGCATGTGCAGCACCGTCGAGGGTTCCGCGAGCGGGTCCTGCGCCGCCACCGCGGCGGCGAGCTCGAGCACCTCGCCCGGGCGCCCGGCGGCGAGCGCCGCAGCGACGACGGCTTCCGTGGTCTCCCGGCGGAGCCGCTCGCACGCGACGACCGCGTCGCGCACGGGCGCCACGTCCGTCAGGTCCGCCAGCACGGGCCCGCGCCACAGCGAGGAGGCCTCACGCAGGAGCGCCAGGGCCTGCTCCGGGTCCGCCGTCGTCCGGGCGTCGCGCAGGAGCGCCCGGACGCGCGCCAGGTCGACGGCGTCGGGCGGGACGTCGAGCCGGTACCCGTCGGGCGCCGTCGCGAGCCGCGCCGCGCCCGGACCGAGGTGGGCGCGCAGCCGCGACACGTGCGACTGGAGGGCCTGGCGACCGGAGGCGGGGGCGCTGTCGGGCCACAGCGCGTCGACCAGCGTCGCGACGGTGGCCGTGCGTCCCCCCGCGAGCGCGAGCAGCGCCAGGACCGCGCGCCGCCGCATCCCGACGACGGCGACCTCGGTGCCGCCGACGGTGAGCCGCAGCGGTCCCAGCACGTCGACCCGCACCTCGGGCACCGCGTCGACCGCGTGCATGCCGCACCTCCCGTGCCCAGCATGCCGTCGTGCGGGCTGCCGGGGAACGGCTCGCCGCGCCGAGGGTCGACCGGCCCCCGGGGCGGCGCGCGTGGGACCTGCGGTGACGCCGCGCCCCGTGCCCGGTGCGGAGCGGGCGCGGGGGTCGTGACAGCGGCGTGCGCGCGCGTGCGAGGCCCGTGACAGCGCACCCCGCGACGGTGGGACCACGCCGGCGACCACGCCGACGACGGCCCGGTGGCCGGACCACCGCAGCACGACCACAGCAAGGAGACACCTCATGGAACAGGACGCCGTCCTCGCCTTCCTCGGCCGGTTCACCGCCGACCTCGCCGCCACGGGCGCCGCGGGCCAGGTTGCGCTCGGCCACCGGCTCGGCCTCTACCGGGCGCTCGCGGAGGGCCCCGCGACGCCCGACGACCTCGCCGAGCGCACCGGCTGCGACCCGCGCTACCTCGCCGAGTGGCTGCGCGGCCAGGCCGCCGGCGGGTACGTCGAGTACCACCGGGCCGACGCGACCTTCTCGCTGACGCCGGAGCAGGCGTTCTGCCTCGCCGACCCCGACGGCCCGAACCTGCCCGCTGCGTCCGTGGCGGTGCTCGGGTACCTGCGGGCCGAGCCGCGCCTCGCCGAGGCGTTCCGCACCGGGGAGGGCGTCGCGTGGGGCGAGCACGACGCCGACGTGCACGTCGGGACGGACGCGTTCTACCGCGCCGGGTACGTCGCGGCGCTCGTCCCGGGCTGGCTCCCGGCGCTCGACGGCGTCGTCGACCGGCTCGCTGCGGGCGGCCGGGTCGCCGACGTCGGCTGCGGCCTGGCGACGTCGACCGTGCTGATGGCGCAGGCGTTCCCGGCGTCGACCTTCACCGCGTCGGACCCCCACGCGGCGTCCGTCGACCTCGCCCGCAAGCGCGTGGCGGAGGCGGGTGTGGCCGACCGGGTCGGCGTCGAGGTGGCGAGCGCGCAGGACTTCGGCGGCGCCGGCTACGACCTGGTCACGATGTTCGACTGCCTGCACGACATGGGCGACCCGGTCGGTGCGGCCCGCCAGGTGCTCCGGTCGCTCTCGCCGGACGGCACCTGGATGGTCGTCGAGCCGCTCGCGAGCGACGACGTCGAGGAGACGTTCACGACGGTCGGCCGCCTGTACTACGCGGGCTCGACGTTCCTGTGCGTCCCGAACGCGCTCGCGCAGCACGGCGGCCACGCGCTCGGCGCCCAGGCCGGGCCGCGCGCCGTCGAGGACGTCGCCCGGCAGGCCGGGTTCACGCGGTTCCGCGTCGCGGCCCGCACGCCGTTCAACGCGGTGTACGAGATCCGGCCCTGAGCCGGACGCTCAGGTGCGGGCGGGCGGGCGGGCGGGCGGGCGGGCGGCGCTGCGGTGCACGCCGCCCGCCCGGCGCGGGCTCACTGCCCGGCGATGCGCTCCGCGTCGTCGGGCAGTGCGTCGTCCTCGTCCGCCACCGGCTCCTCCATCGGCGGGTCGACGCGCCGCAGCCGCGAGAAGATCGCCCAGCACACCGCCACGAGCGGCACGGAGATCACCGCGCCGAGGATGCCCGCGGTCAGCGTCCCCGCGGTCACGGAGAGCGCGACGACGACGGGATGCAGCGAGACCTGCTTGCCCATGACGAGCGGCTGCAGGATGTGCCCCTCGAACTGCCCGATGAGCGCGATCCCGATGCCGACGACCGCCGCCTGGATCGGCCCGTTCGCGGCGAGCGCCACGATCATCGCGATGACCATCGCCGCCGGCGCCCCGATGAGCGGGATGAAGGCGCCGATGAGCACGAGCACCGCGAGCGGGGCCGCGAGCGGGACGCCGACGATGGACAGCAGGAGGAACGCGAGGATCCCGTCGGACACCGCGATGATCATCGTGCCGCGCGTGTAGCCGGAGAACGTGTACCAGCCGGCGCCTGCCGCGACCTTCCACGTCTCCCGCACGCGTGCGGGGAGCTGGTTGAGGAACCACACCCACATCTCCTGGCCGCGGGCCAGGAAGAACACCGAGCAGAAGGTCGCCAGCGCGAGCGCGCCGAACACCTCGACCACGCCGCCCGCGCCCGCGGCGGCCTGCCCGGCCAGCTCCCCGCCGTGCTCGACGACCCACGCCCGGCCGTTGTCGATCCACTCGTTGAGCTGCTCCGTCGTGACGGAGAACGGCAGCGGGCCGTTCTCGAGGAAGTCGATGATGTCGTCGATGCCCTCGGCGAACTGGGTCGACAGGCTCTCCCACTGCCCGGCGACCGAGACCCCGACGTACGTGAGCATCCCGAGCAGCACGAGGACGCCGCCGAGCAGGGACAGCGCGGTCGCGAGCCCGCGGGGGAGGATCCGGGAGAGCACGTCGACCGCGGGACGCAGCACCGCCGTCATGACCAGCGCGATGAACACCGCGACGAACACCAGCTGCACGCGCGAGGTCGCGTAGAAGACGAGCGCGATCGCCGCGACGACGACGAGCAGCCGCCACCCGACACCCGCCAGGACGCGCAGCCAGTGCGGGGCCGTCTGCTCGAGGCCGATCACCGACGGGTTGCGCCGTGCGCCGGCGACCCTGCGCGCCGCCGGGCTCGCCCCCGCGAGGAGACGGCTCGGGACCGGCGAGCGGTCGCTCGACGTGCTCTCCTCGGCCATGCCGACCTCCCGGTCCGCCGGTGCCCGGGGATCTCACCCGATGCGCCCGTACGCTGCTGAAACGCCTGTCGGGGCCAGTGTGCCCCTCGGGGGCGATGCATGCTCGACCGCCGCACCGTGCTATGTTTTCTGCCGCACCTGAGGGAGCGCCGGGAGTGCCCGACGTCCTCTCACGGTCCACCTGTCCGGGTGGCGGAATGGCAGACGCGCTAGCTTGAGGTGCTAGTGCCCTAACGGGCGTGGGGGTTCAAGTCCCCCTCCGGACACTCGTTGAGACAGCGACGGACAAGGCTCTGACCAGCGGCAACGCGGTCGGAGCCTTCTTCGTTCCCGCAGGGAGGATCTCCTGTCGACACGCGGGCTCGCGCACGCGCACATGGTCGAGCGGATGGCACATCGCCGCCTAGGAACATCGTCCCGGTGTAGCCACGGCGCATCCTGGGTGGCTCGTGTCGCGGCTGATGCGGCAGCGGCGCCATGACGAGGTGCGACCGAGAACGCTCGAGGACGCGCTCGTCGCAGCGCGGCGCACCCACGGCATCGCGAGGACCTTCGATCGTCTGCTTGTGGCGTCCCTGGCGCTCGGGGTCGGCATGATGGCGGCCGCGGTGTCCTCGGAGTGGTGGCGTCGGGAGACGAGGGGGAGTCGTGAACGCGGTACGACGTGAGGAGCTGGTTCATGCGCGCCGGGCGGTCCGACGGGCGGAGTCGTCGCCGCGGACGAGTGAGCCGGCCGTGATGCCGGGTGCGGCTCTGGCGGTCGCCAGCGTCGGGATCCTCGCGGCTGGACCTGAAGGGATCTCGCCTTGGTGCCGGGTGGGGTTGTCGGCCGTCGCTGGGTTCCTCAGCCTCTTCAACCACGTCTCGATCGGCTCATGCGTGCGACGACTGGCCGAGGCAGATGTCGCGCGGCAAGAAGTCGTCGAGCGTCATGCAGGTGAGGCATCTGGCGCGCGGAAGCCGAACCGACGACGGGGCGGTCGCGGCTGAGGCTCTGGCCATGGAACCGTCATGACGTGATTCGCGGACGCCGTACGGCTGCGGACCTTCCTATCCGTGCATAGCCCTCGCCGTTGGCAATGGAAGTTTGCACATCCGATGCTAACCTTGGTGGATGGCACGGGATCCGCGCGCGAGCACGGACCGCCTCGACGGTCCGTCCTGGTGGCCCGCCTTCGGCACCGAGAGCGTCGAGTGGCACGCCGCCGACGCGTCCTACGGCCCGCGGACCGGCCGGAGCCAGCACCAGGGCGCCTACCTCGCGGCGCTCGCGCCGGACATCGCCGACGCGGACGTCCGCCTCTCCTCGCGCACGGCGGCGCTGGTCACCGAGGCATCGGCGGAGATCGCCCGGTTCGACGGGGAGACGCTCGGCGCGACGACGTCGTTCGCGTCGCTCCTGCTGCGCACCGAGGCGGCGAGCTCGTCGCAGATCGAGAACCTCACATCCACACCGAAGGCGATCGCACTCGCGGAGCTGGGTCGCAGGGGACGCCCGAACGCCGACGAGATCGTGGCGAACGTGACCGCCATGACGCAGGCGCTGCGCGACGCCTCGCACCTGGACGCCGACGCCATCCTGCAGATGCACCGCGCGCTGATGATCGGGCACCTGCCGTCGGCCGCCGGGCGCTGGCGCACCGAGCAGGTGTGGATCGGGGGCGGCAGCCGCAGCCCGCACGGCGCCGCGTACGTCGCGCCGGTGCACGAGCGCGTCCCCGCCGGCATCGACGACCTCGTGCGCTTCATCGCCCGGGACGACGTCCCCGTGCTCGCGCAGGCCGCGCTCGCCCACGCGCAGTTCGAGTCGATCCACCCGTTCCCCGACGGCAACGGCCGCACCGGGCGGGCGCTCCTGCACGCCCAGCTGCGGCACGGCGGGCTCGCGCGGCAAGCGATCGTCCCCGTCTCCGCCGGGCTGCTGACCGACACGGACCGGTACTTCGGCGCCCTGAACGTCTACCGGACGGGTGACGTCGAGCCCATCGTGACGGAGGTGGCGGAGGCGGTCTTCCCGGCGCTCGCGAACGCGCGCAGGCTGATCTCCGACGTGACCGCCGCGCGCGCGACCTGGGTTGAGCAGATCCGCGCACGTCGTGGCGCGGCCGCCTGGGCGCTCGCCGACCTCGTCATGACGAGACCCGTGGTCGACGTGCGGCTCGCCGCCGAGACGCTCGGCGTCAGCACCGTCAACGCCCAGCTCGCGATCGACCGGCTCGTCGAGGACGGGGTGCTCGAGCAGATCGGTCGCGGCGCGCGTGACCGCGTGTGGCAGGCGGGCGAGGTGCTCGCGGCGATGGACCGGTTCGCGGAGCGATCCCACCGCCGGGTGTGGTGAGGCGTCGGCCGTCCGACGCCCCTCGACGGGTGCCCGGTCCCAGCCCGTCCTAGCGTGGTCGTGAGCCGGGCCGCCCGCGCCCGGCCGCCCGAGGAGGTGCCGGGTGCAGGTCGAGGTCGAGCACGTGACCGCGCTGCGGTTCGACGACGGCACGCCGGTGCGGGCCGCGTCCGCGGTCGTGGCGTTCGGGGGAGGCTGGCTCGTCGCGCAGGACGACGCGACGCACGCCGCGTGGGTGCGGCCGGGCGGCGTGACGCCGGTGCGCGCGCTGCCGCCGGTCCGCGGGCTCGACACGTTCGAGGAGGCGCGCGGCACCAAGGCGCTCAAGCCCGACCTGGAGGCGGCGTTCGTCGTCCCCGACGGCCTGCGCCGTGGTGCGGGCGCCGTCATGCTGCTCGGGTCGGGGTCCTCGCCCGCGCGCGTGCGGGGGTCCCTGCTGCGGCCACCGGGCGCGGACGGCGACGGCGGGCCGGTCGTCGCGGACCTCGCGCCGCTCTACGCCGCCGTGGCGCGCCGGCTCGGGATCGACGCCGACCTGCTCAACCTCGAGGGTGCCTGCGTCGTCGGTGACGTGCTGCGCTGGTTCCAGCGCGGCCTGCCCGACGCCGGGGTGCCCACGGCGAGCGTCGACGTCGACCTGCGGGCGCTGCTCGGGGCGCTCGCCGGCGACGCCCGGCCGGCCGACGTCCCCGTGACCGGCGAGCGGCGCTACGACCTCGGCAGCGCGCGCGGGGTCGGGCTCGCGGTGACCGACGCGGTCCTCCTCGCCGACGGTGCGGTGCTGGTCAGCGCCGCCGCCGAGGACACGCCTGACCCGCGCGACGACGGTCCGGTCGTCGGGTCGGTCCTCGCGGTGCTCGACGGCGGCGTCGTGCGCGACCGCGTCGACCTGCCGCACGTGCACGGTGCGGTCGCGAAGGTCGAGGGGCTCGGTGTCGTCGAGCACACGGTCGACGGCGTGCGCCTGCTCGCGACCGTCGACGCCGACGACCCGACGGAGCCCTCGCTCGCGGTCGGCCTGCGCGTGCGGTGGTGAGCTGGGCACCGGTCGCCCTCACCCGTGGCGCGCGCGGGTCGCGTCACGGGCCCCGGCCGGCGCCGCCTACGCTGTCCGGCGATGACCACTCGTGCCGAAGCGGCCTACCTCGGAGCCGTCCGGGCGTTCCAGAACCCGATGCTCGACCTGCTGCACAAGCGGCACGCACCCCTCGTCGTGTCCCTGCTCTCGGTCGTCTTCACCGCGGAGCGCCCGAGCGTCCCCGTGGCCGACGCGCACACCGAGATCGGCGACGCGCTCGACCAGCTGCGTGCCGCGGGTCACCGCGACGAGCTGCCCGTGGGCACCGCGCGCGAGCTGTGCCGGCAGTGGTCCGACGCGGGCTGGCTCGTGCGCCACGTGCTCGAGGACGACGTCGAGGTCTACCGGCTCTCCGCGCACGCCGTCGGGGCGCTCGAGGTCGCCGGGCGCGCGGGCGGCACGCGGGCGCGGGTCTCGCAGTCGCGCGTGCGGACGCTGCTCGACGCCGTCGAGCGCCTCGCGCAGGACGCCGACCCGGACGTGCTCGTGCGCCTCGCGCGGCTCGACTCCGAGATCCGGCGCCTGCGCGCCGAGGTCGCCCGCATCGAGCGGACCGGAACGGTCGACGAGGTCGACGAGGAGCAGCTGCTCGAGGAGGCCGAGAACGTCCTGCACCTCGTGCGGGAGCTCCCCGCGGACTTCGCGCGCGTCGCGGAGTCGATCAAGGCGATGCAGCGCGACGTCGTGACCGCGCTGCGCCAGGACGAGCGGCCGACGGGCGACGTGCTGCGCGAGTACCTGGCGCGCGGCGAGCACGTCATGGAGTCCACGTCGGAGGGTCGCGCGTTCGCGGGCGCGCTGCGCCTCATCGGCGACCCGCAGCGCCTCGACGAGCTGGCGACGCACCTCGACGTCGTCCTGCGGCACCGGTTCGCCCGGCGGCTGCCCGCGCCGCAGCGCACCGAGCTGCGCGAGATCGGCCGGCGGATCGAGCAGGGCCTCGACCAGGTCTTCACGGCGCAGCGCGAGGCGTCGTACGTCATCACGACGCAGGTCCGCAACCACGACCCGCTGCGCGACCGGCAGGTCGACGAGCTGCTGCGTGACGTCATGACCGGGCTGCAGGCGTGGGTGCCCGACGCGCGACGCGGGCAGTCCGTCGAGCCGCTGCGTCGCCTGCCCGTCGCCGAGGTCGACCACCTGCGCCAGACCGCCGGCGACCTGCGCCCGCCGCAGGCGCCCGCGCCGCTGGACGACTGGGACGACGACGACGCGGACGTCTCGCAGGACGAGGTGCGCGCCTGGGGCGGCCCGCGCTACGCCGAGCTCGACGCGCACCTCGCGGCGCTCGCGGACGGCGTCGGCACGGTCGACGTCGCGGCGGCGTTCTCCGCCGCGCCCACGGCGATGCGCCGGCCCGTCGACCTGCTCGGGCTGCTGGAGCTCGCGCACCGGCACGGCATGACGGAGACCGGCGAGGTCGCGTACGTCGACGCGGTCCGGCCCGACGGGAGCCGGCGGCGGTTCGCGTTCGAGGGCGTGACGACGACGGCGGGCACCGGCCCCACGAAGGAGGAGACCCATGGCTGACCCGACGGACGAGGCGCGCGAGGCGCCGGTCGCGGTCGACGCGACGCCCGCGGCGGACGACCCCGGCGCGGAGAACGGCTTCATCGCCCCGGTCCCCATGGAGGAGGACCCGGCCGAGCTGTTCGCGGGGGACTCCGGCACGCTCGACGCCGACGTGCGCACGGTGCTCGTCCGGCTCCTGCAGCGCCGCTTCCTCACCGCGGAGAAGAACCGTGCGCAGTGGCGGACGCTCCTCGACCACCAGCAGGTCATCGAGTCGCGGCTGCACGACCTGTTCGTGCACCTCGTCGTCGACCACGAGCGCGGCGTCGCCTACAAGAAGCAGGTCCGTTCCGCCGAGCTCGACGTCCCCGTGCTGCTGCGCGACGACGCGTACAGCCGCGCCGAGACCCTCGTCCTGGTGCACCTGCGCACGGTGTTCCAGCGCGAGCGCGGCGCGGGGGAGACGTCGGTGCGCGTCGACGTCGAGGAGCTCGAGCAGACGGCCCTGACGTACTTCGACCCCGACGACACGAACGTCGCGACCCGCCAGCGCGAGATCCGCGCCGCGGTCACCCGCCTCGCGAAGGACGGGCTGATCGAGGAGGAGTCGGAGGGGCGCTACCGGGTGACCCCGCTGGTCGAGGTCGTGCTGAGCAACGAGCGGCTCGCCGAGCTGCGCGACTGGCTGCGCGCGCAGGCGGCGCACACGGGTGAGGACGACGCGGCATGACGATGGTCGACACGCTCTTCGGGCTCGTCCCGGTGACCTCGACGGGCCAGCAGTGGGTCGCGCGCGACCTCCAGCTCGTCAACTGGGGCGGGTACGACGGGCACCACCGCGTGCGGCTCGCGTCCACCGCGACGCTGCTCTCGGGCGGGTCCGGGTCCGGCAAGTCGACGCTCATGGACGCCTACATCGCGCTGCTGATGCCGCACACGACGCCGTTCAACGGGGCGTCGAACGGCGGCGTCGTCGGGCGCCCCCGCGGCAAGGACCAGCGCAACGTGCTGTCCTACGCGCGCGGCAAGGTCGACGAGTCGCGCACCGAGGACGGCACGCGCGAGAGCGTGCTGCGCGGCGACGGGCGCGACACGTGGTCCGCGATCGCGATGACGTGGGCCGACCAGGCGGGCCGCGAGCTCACCGCCGTGCGCGCCTGGTACGTCCCCGCCGCAGCGCGCGCGCTCGACGACGTCGTCGCGGTGCGTGCCACGTGCGACGGGCCGTTCGACCTGCGGGACCTCGAGCCGGCCGCCGCGGACCGGCTGGGCCGCGCGGCGGTGACCGCCGCGGGCCTCACACCGTTCGACACCGACCGCGAGCTCACCGCCCGGCTGCACTCGACGCTCGGGATCGGTGCGACCGGGGACGGGAACAAGGCCGTCGCGCTGCTCGGGCGCATCCAGGCCGGTCAGCAGATCACCACGGTCGACGCGCTGTACAAGGCGATGGTGCTCGAGGAGCCCGACACGTTCGCGACCGCCGACGCCGTCGTCGAGCAGTTCGACAAGCTGACGGGGACGCGCGACCAGATGATCACCGCGCGCCAGCAGGTCAAGGCGCTCGAGCCGATCCGCGCGCACCGCGCCGACATCGAGGCCGCCGTCGAGCGGCTGCGGGTCATCGAGCAGGCCGGGTCGTTCGACGACGGCACCTCGCCCGCCGCGCTGTGGCGCCACGAGCGCCGGCTCGGCCTGCTGCGCGCGGTCGAGCAGGACCTCCAGCGCCGCCACCAGGACGCCCAGCGCCTCGCCGCCGAGACGTCGGGGCGCGTCGAGGCGTCGCGCGCCGAGCTCGACGGGGTCAAGGAGACGCTCTGGTCGTCGGGCGGCGACCGTCTCGCGACCGCGCAGCGCGAGCTCACCGGCGCCCGGCAGCGCCTCGACGGGGTCGTGCGCGCCCGGGCCCGGCTCGACGACGTCGTGACCCCCGCCCTCGGCGCCGCGCCGGCCACGCAGGCGGAGCTCGACGCGGTGGTGCGCCGTGCGGGCGACGCGCTCGCGGACGGCGGCTCCAAGGCCACCGCCCGGAGCGCGTTCGGCGACGCGATGGCCGAGAAGAAGGACGCGAAGGACGAGCTCGCCGGCCTGACGGCCGAGCGTGCGCGGGTCGCACGCCGGCAGGGCAACATCCCGGGCGACCTCCACCAGGCCCGGGCGGCGCTCGCGGAGGCGGCGGGCCTCACGGTCGACGACCTGCCCTTCGTCGCCGAGCTCGTCGAGGTGCGGACCGAGCACGAGCCGTGGCGGGACGCCTTCACCCTCGCGCTCGGCGGCTTCGCGACGCTCCTGCTCCTCGACGCGGCGCACCTGCGCGCCTTCCGCACGGCGATCGACGCGGTGCCCACCGCGCGCCGGATCCGGTTCGAGGGCGTGCCGACCGGGCTGGAGACCGACGTCGCGCTCGACCCCCGCACGCTGCCCGGTCGCCTCGACCTGCGCGCGACGCCGTTCACCGGGTGGCTGCGCAGCGAGCTCGCGAGCCGGTTCGCCTACGTGTGCGTCGACACCCCCGGCGAGCTCGCGCAGCACGCCAGGGCGCTCACGCGCGCCGGCCAGGTCTCCGACGGGCGGCAGGGTGCGCACGGCGGGCAGGGCCGCGCCAACGTGCTCGGCTTCACGAACACCCGCCTGCTGAGCCACCTCGACCAGCAGATCACGCGCGCGCAGCAGCGGCTCGAGCTCGCCGAGGCGCAGGTCGTCGCCGCCGAAGGGCGCCTCGACCGGCACGAGGTCGAGCGCCGCGCGTTCGAGGCGCTCCGCGACGTGACCTGGGACCAGGTCGACGTCGCCTCCGCGCAGGCGGAGGTGGACCGGTGGTCGCAGGTCATCGACGACGTCACCTCGGGCAACCCCGAGGTGACGCGGCTGCAGCGGCGCGCGACCGAGCTCGAGGCGGCGATCCGCGCGCTCACCGAGGAGCTGGGCCGGACCAAGGGCGCCGCGCACGAGCTCGGCGAGCGCTGGTCGACGACGACCGACGAGGTCGACGCCGCGCAGCGCGCCCTCGACGAAGCCCGGACGAGCGGCACCACGGTCGCGGCGGACGCGCGCGCGTACCTCGACGCGCTGCTCGGCGGGGAGGACGGCACCGGGACGGCCGCCGAGATGGCGACCCCGGCCGGGGCGCTCGCCGCGTTCGACGCCGTCGTGGCGCGCGCGAGCGAGCTGCTGCGCTCGGACCGGCAGGCGGCGCAGCAGGTCCTCGGGACGGCGCGGGACGCGCTGCGGCGGACGTTCGAGACGTTCGTCGAGCGCTGGCCCGACCCCGACCTGGGCACGGACCCCGACGCGTCGTACGCCGACTTCGCGCGCCTGCTCGCCGAGCTCGAGACGCACGGCCTGCACGAGCTCGAGGGGGAGTGGCGCACGAGTCTCCTGCGGCTCTCGGGCAACGACCTGACCGACCTGCACAACGCGCTGAGCCGGTCGGTGCGGGAGATCAAGGAGCGCATCCGTCCGGTCAACGACATCCTCGCCGACCTGCCCTTCGCGGACGACGAGCACCGGCTGCGCATCGACGCGCGCGACACCCAGTCGACGGTCGTCGCGCGGTTCCGCAAGGAGCTCCGCGACCTGCGCGAGGTGCTGCAGACCGAGGCGACCGACGCGGAGCGCGAGCGCCGGTACGTGCGGATGGCGAAGGTCATCGACCGGGTCCGGCGCACGTCGCCCGACTTCGCCGACCTCGTCGATGTGCGCCGCCACGTGCGGCTCAGCGCCGAGAAGGTCGACCTCGAGGGACGGCACGTCGCTCTCTACGACCACATCGGCGAGAAGTCCGGCGGCGAGTCCCAGGAGCTCGTCGCGTTCATCGTCGGCGCCGCGCTGCGCTACCAGCTCGGCGACGCCGGCGCGGACCGCCCCCGCTACGCCCCGGTCTTCCTCGACGAGGCGCTCATCAAGGCCGACGCGCGGTTCACCGGGCGGGCGATCGGCGCGTGGCGCGGGCTCGGCTTCCAGCTCGTGATCGGCGCCCCCAACGACAAGTTCGGTGCGCTCGAGCCGCACGTCGACCTCAAGTACGTGGTGCTCAAGGACGCCACGGGCCGGTCGAGGACCAAGCTCGTCGCGGGTGTGCCCGACGGGACGGGCGACTGACCGGACGGCTGTGCGCCGGACCTCGACCTGCGCCACCCGGTCAGCGGCTGCCCACGTCCGCGGGGCTGCGCCGGCGGCGTGAGGCCACGAGGAACGGCAGCGCGAGCAGGTTGATCCCCGCCCCGATCAGGTAGCTCGTGCCGTACCCCCACACGTCGGCCGCGCGCCCGAGCGCGGGCTGCACCACGACACCGCCGACGCTGCCGACGAGCGAGTCGAACGACAGCACCGTCGCGCGCTGCTCGGACGGGACGAGGTCGTTGAGGTACGCCTGCCGGACGGGCGTGACGGCCGCCGCGGCGACGCCCCACAGCACGAGCAGCCCGAGCGCGAGCGCGAAGCCGTCGACCAGCCCGAGGAGCGCCAGCGTCGCGGCGCCCGCCGCCGTGCCGCCGATCAGCACCGTGGTGCGCCGCCGCACGAGGTGGCGCACCCGGGGCGCGAGCGCGCCGCCGAGGATCTGCGAGCCCGCGATGACGGCGGCGGCGAGACCGGCGACGGCGTACGCGTCAGGGTCGCCGTAGAGCTCGAGCAGGAACGGCTGCATCGCGTAGAAGGCGTACACGCCGACGCCCGAGACGAACGGGGCCGCGAGCATGAGCCAGCGCACGGGCGGGTTGCCGAGGCCGTGGTGGAGCGACTGCGTGAGGATCGCGCGCACCGCGTCCCCGGGCCGGGCGTGGGCAGCGGGGGTGAAGCCGAGGTCACGCATGAAGACGGCCGCGACGACGAGCATGACGAGCAGGACGCCGGCCCGCAGCAGGAACGGCACGCCGAGGTTCGTGACCTGGGCGATCACGCCGCCCGCGACGGCGCCGACCAGCATCGCGGCGCCGCCCGCCACCTGCCCGCGTGCGAACACCGGCTCGAGCGCGCCGGCGTACCCGGTGGCGCGCAGCGCGTCCACGAGCCACGCCTCGACCGCCCCCGAGAAGAACGTGAACCCGAGCCCGAGGAGCACCGACACGACGGCCCACGCCCAGAACGGTCCCTCGACCTGCCACAGCGCCCAGTACAGGAGGGTCGACGCGGCGAGCGTGACGGTCCCGAGCAGGTAGGACGCGCGTCGACCGCGGGAGTCCGCGACCACGCCCGTCGGGACCTCGAACAGCACCATGCCCGCGGTGAAGAAGGCGTTGGCCGCGAACGCCTCGACGTTGCTCAGGCCCGCGTCGAGCAGGAACAGCGTGTTGATGCCCCAGATGAACGCCGTCGCGAGCGTGTTGCCGACGACGAGCGCGAGGTAGGTCCGCTGCACCCGACGGGCGAGGAGCGTCATCGGGCGAGCCTGTCACCGCTCCGGCGCCAGGGCCAGACGTGAGCCGGCCCCTGCCCGACGCGCCCGAGGTCCCGTCCGGTCCGGCGACCCGCTCCGGTTGAGCGACGCCCGTCCGCGCCTGATGCTGGATCGGTGACGCCGACCGCCGTGAACCGTTCTCGACGTGCGGTGCTCGACGTCCACGGGCACCTGGTGCCCTCTCGGTCCGGGCGGTCCTCGACCGCCGGGACGCGCTCACGCACGCGGGTCACGCCCGCGCCGGGTGCTGGAGCGGACTCGTCGTCGACGAGGCCGCGCTGACGTCCGGGGACTGTGCCCTGCGTGCGTGGGAGCCGGCTGAGTCCGCCCCCAGCCGGTCCGCAGCTGATCCGCCCAGCTGAGACCCGAAGGAGCACGACCATGACCGATGTCGCCTCGCAGCACTCCGCGCCCGACGACGACCGTCCCGTCCTGACGACGCGTCAGGGCCATCCCGTCTACGACAACCAGAACCAGCGGACCGTCGGCGCCCGCGGGCCCGCGACGCTCGAGAACTACCACTTCCTGGAGAAGATCAGCCACTTCGACCGCGAGCGCATCCCCGAGCGGGTCGTGCACGCGCGCGGCTTCGTCGCGTACGGGTACTTCGAGGCGACCGGCCGGTGGGGCGACGAGCCGATCTCCCGCTACACGCGCGCGAAGCTGTTCCAGGAGGAGGGGAAGCGCACCGACCTCGCGATCCGGTTCTCGTCCGTGATCGGGGGCCGCGACTCCTCCGAGGCGGCGCGCGACCCGCGCGGCTTCGCCGTGAAGTTCTACACGGAGGACGGCAACTGGGACCTCGTCGGCAACAACCTCGGCGTGTTCTTCATCCGGGACGCGATCAAGTTCCCCGACGTCATCCACTCGCTCAAGCCGGACCCGGTGACGTTCCGCCAGGAGCCGGCCCGCATCTTCGACTTCATGTCGCAGACGCCCGAGGCGATGCACATGCTCGTCAACCTGTTCAGCCCGCGCGGGATCCCGGCGAGCTACCGCACGATGCAGGGCTTCGGGGTGAACACCTACAAGTGGGTCAACGCCCAGGGGGAGACGCACCTCGTGAAGTACCACTGGATGCCGAGCGAGGGGGTCAAGAGCCTCACGGCGGCCGACGCCGCGGCGATCCAGGCGAACGACCTGGGGCACGCCTCGAAGGACCTCTACGAGGCCATCGAGCGGGGCGACTTCCCCGAGTGGGAGCTGCGGGTGCAGCTCATGTCCGACGACGAGCACCCCGAGCTCGACTTCGACCCGCTCGACGACACCAAGGTGTGGCCCGAGAACGAGTTCCCCCCGAAGGTCGTGGGCCGCATGGTGCTCGACCGCAACATGCGCGACCACTTCACCGAGAACGAGCAGATCGCGTTCGGCACCGGCGTCCTCGTCGACGGGCTCGACTTCTCCGACGACAAGATGCTGGTCGGGCGCACGTTCTCCTACAGCGACACGCAGCGCTACCGCGTCGGCCCGAACTACCTGCAGCTGCCCGTGAACCAGGCGCGCCACGCCGAGGTCCGCACGAACCAGCAGGGCGGGCAGATGGCGTACCGCGTCGACCCCGTGGGCGCGAACCCGCACGTGAACTACGAGCCGTCGATCACGGGCGGGCTGCGGGAGGGCACCTACCCGACGCATGACGAGCAGGGCCCGGAGATCACCGGGCGCCTGACCCGCAAGCGCATCCCGCGCACGAACGACTACACGCAGGCGGGCCAGCGCTACCAGCTCATGGAGCAGTGGGAGAAGGACGACCTGGTGCACAACCTCGTGACGAACATCGGCGAGGCGGCGCGCGAGGTCCAGGAGCGCATGGTGTGGCACTTCCTGCTGTGCGACGACGAGCTCGGCGCGCGCGTCGGGGAGGGCCTCGGCATCACCGCGGACGACGTCCGGCACCTGCCGCCGCTCCAGAGCCAGACGCTCTCGGACGCCGAGCTGGACCGGCTCGCGAACCTCGGCAAGAACGGCCCGCGCGACGTCACGGGGCTGGAGATGACGCACTGCGTGCCCGACGAGCGCGTCGTCGTCGCCGGCTGACCTGCGCCGCGACCACGCTGCTCCGCGGCGGCGGGACCCCTCGCCGGGTGCCCGCCGCCGCGACGTGGCCGCACGGCTCGCGGCACGTCGGGTCGTCGTGCGCGGCGTCCTCGCTCCCTGGAGCGGGCTCCGCCCGGGCGGCCTCGCGCGCCGTCAGGAGGGCGTGCCCGCGTCCGGTGGCGCCGCATCGGTGCCCGCGCCGGACGCCGAGGCGGTGTACCCCCGCCCCGGCCAGTACGCCCACTCCTCGAAGTGCTCCGCGCGGCCGTCGTCGGCGAAGCGCAGCACCCACAGGTCGCGGTACTCCTGCGGCTCGTCCCCGCCGTAGTGCACCTCGGCGCGCACCACGGCGACCGGCCACGTCACCGCGACCGGCTCGGCCCGCATCGTGAACGGGGTGTCGTCGGACCAGAAGTCCCGGATCGCCTGCCAGCCGACGAGCGGCGGCTCGTACGGCGAGCGCAGGTAGTGCGCCTCGGGCGTGAACAGCCGCTCGACGGCGGTCGGGTCGTCGTCCCGCCACGCGCGCTCGTACTGCTCGACCCACTCCATGACTGCCGCGGCGTCCACGGTCGTATCGTCCTGCGCCCACGCGGACGCGGACAAGGTCCTGTCGGCGCGTCGTCGGCGCGGTGCCGTGCCGTGCGACCGGGGCGGCTACCGCGTCGCGGTCCTCGCACCGCCCGGCACCGCGAACGGGCGGCCGAACACGGTCCGCACGCCGGGCGACCACAGCACCGAGTCGGGCGTCCGGCCGGCGAGGCCGTCCAGGCCGCCGGCGGCGACGAGCGAGTCGTCGAGCTCGTGCAGCGTCGCGGTGTGCAGCGGCCAGGGGCCGTGCTCGTTCGGCACGTACAGCAGCCGACCCAGGTGCCGGGTGTGCAGGCCCCAGCGCGCGGTGAGGAACTGCGCGAGCGCGTCGGGCTCGGCGATCCGCGCTCCGGGGGTCACCACCACGCGGCCGCCCGCGCCGCGCGGCCCGGGGGCCAGCCGCGACGTCGTGTAGGTGAGCCGGTCGCCGTCGGCCCGGATCCGCATGCGGGCCCAGACGTACGGCAGCCCGAACGCGAGCCGGGCGCCGACCACGACCGCGAGCCGCGCCGCGTCGAGCGAGCGGAACACGACGCCCCGGCGCCCCTCGGCGTCGACCGAGTAGAGCCGCACGTTCGTCTCCGCGAACGTCCCGAACCACGGGACGCCGGGACCCCGGCCGAGCGCGGCGCCGGCGAGCCGGAAGGGCACGAGGCCGACCCACGCGGCGCCGTCGTGGACGTCGGGCGTGGTGCCGTGCGGCAGCAGCGGGGCGACCTGCGCCGGGTCGACCCGCCAGTGCACGAACGTCAGGTCCTCCCAGCGCTGCGACAGGATCACGCGGCCGTGCAGGCCGGGGGCGTCGACCGAGACGGGCAGCGGGGGCACGGGCGCAGGGGTCACGGGGACAGCGTGCACCCTCGTGGCGCGCGACGGGCCGGGGCCGTCAGGTGGGGCCGGGTGCGACCCCGACGACCGTCTGCACGGCCTCCGGGACCGCGTGGTGGTGTGCCCGGTCAGCCCTGCTCGTCGCGCTGCACGAGGTACACGCGGCCGTCCGGCCCGACGACGCGGGACAGCTCGGCGTTGAGCCGGGCCTCGCGTGCGGCCTCGTCGGCGTTGGCCCGGCGGCCCGGCCGGTCGGCGCCGAGCTCCGGCGGCCCGAAGAAGCGCAGCAGGTAGCGCTCGGTGAACCGCATCCCCCAGGAGCGGCGCGGGCTGGCCTCGGTCACGGTGGTCTCCTGGGTCGGGGGAGGGCGGTCGGGGTCGTGCGGCCGAAATTCGCTGAGTGCACAAACCATCAGTGCACTCAGCATAACCGCGAACGCGGCTAGACTCCTGCACCGTGACGACCTCCGCCCCGGCGACGCCGGACCTGCTCGCGCTCGACCGGCAGGTCTGCTTCGCGCTCGCCGTCGCGGCCCGCGAGGTCACCGCGGCCTACAAGCCGCTGCTCGAGCCGCTCGGGCTCACGCACCCCCAGTACCTCGTCATGCTCGCGCTGTGGGAGGCGAGCCCCGTCCGCGCGGGCGACCTCGCGCGCCGGCTCAGCCTCGAGCCGGCGACGCTCTCCCCGCTGCTCAAGCGGCTCGAGGCCCGGGGCCTCGTCACGCGGGCACGCGACCCGCGCGACGAGCGGGCGCTCGCGGTCACGCTGACCGCCCAGGGCGCCGCGCTGCGCACCGCGGCCGAGCGCATCCCGCCGGCCGTCGTCGACCGGCTCGGGATGGGGCTCGACGAGCTCGAGCACCTGCGCGACTCGCTCACGTCGCTCATCGCCGCGGCCCGGTCCGGCGCCTGAGACGTCCGACCGTGCGGGCCGCCCTGCTCACGCCGGCCAGGGGCGTCCTCGAGCCCGCCGCCTCGGCGGCCGGCGCCGCGACGGTCACGTCGTCGCCGGCCTCCTGCTCGAGCGGACGAGCGCCGCGAGGCCGGGAGAGGGACTGCCCTCGTCGTCGGTGACCAGCGCGCGCCCGGGCCCCACCCGCGCACCGGGCGGCCCCTCCGGGCTGCCTTTGCGGGCGTCTCGCCGGGACGCCAGGGTGGGTGCGGAGGTGGTCAGGATGGACACGGCGGAGCCCGCGCCGCTCGACGGTCCCGCGTACGACGTCGTCGTGGTCGGGGGCGGCCCGGCCGGTCTGAGCGCCGCGCTCGTGCTCGCCCGCTCGCTGCGCCGCGTCGCCGTGGTCGATGCCGGGGAGCCCCGCAACGCCGCCGCGCACGGCGCCCACGGCGTCCTCGGCCACGAGGGGATCGCCCCGCTCGACCTCCTCGACGCGGGCCGGCGCGAGGTGCGCTCCTACGGCGGTGACGTCGTGACGGGTCGCGCGGTGACCGCAGGCGCCGCGGCCGAGGGCGTCGTCGTGCGCCTCGACGACGGCCGGGTGCTGCGCGGTCGGCGGCTGCTCGTGACGACCGGGCTCGCCGACGAGCTGCCCGACGTGCCGGGGCTCGCCGAGCGGTGGGGGCGCGACGTCGTGCACTGCCCGTACTGCCACGGCTTCGAGCTGCGGGGCCGGCGCCTCGCGGTGCTCGCGACCGACGCGTCGGGAGCGCGTGAGGCGCTGCTGCTCGGCCAGTGGAGCGCCGACGTGGTGCTGCTGCGCCACAGCGCCCCGGAGCCCGACGACGTCCTCGCCGAGCAGCTCGCGGCGCGCGGCGTCGAGGTCCGGGGCGGCCGCGCGACCGGGCTCGTCGTCGAGGGCGACCGGCTCACCGGCGTGCGGCTCGACGCCAGCACGCTCGTGCCGTGCGACGCTCTCGTGGTCGCCCCGCGTCTCGTGCCGCGCGACGGGCTGCTCGCGTCGCTCGGGCTCGAGGCGGGTCCCGACGGGGTCGTCGCCGTGGACGCGGACGGCCGTACGGGGGTCGCCGGCGTCTGGGCCGCGGGGAACGTGGTCGACCCCACCGCGCAGGTGGTCGGTGCGGCGGCGGGAGGCAGCGCCGCGGGCATCGCGCTCAACGCGGACCTGGTCCTCGAGGACGTCGGCCGCGCGGTCCGGGAGAGCCGCGCAGGGGCGCGGCGCTGACGCCGGGCGCGGCCGAGTCAGGGCGAGTGTGGAGGACCTGCGCCCGACCGGTGACGGACCGGTGAGGGACGAGTGGCGGGCCTCGTGTGGCACCGTCACCCGTTTGCCGCGAAGATGTTGCGGCACATGTCATCGGCACCAGGAGCTCTCATGTCTCGAACCGACCGCCAGCAGCAGCCCGCGGCCGTGAGCACGTCGACCGGATCGAGCGCATCGCCGATCTACGACGCGCTCGTGGGCGAGCTGGGTGACCCGGCCACCGCCGGCACCTCGCGCGACTGACGCACGCTCCGTCGACGGACCGGGAACGGGCCCGGTCCGCGGCGGACCACCCGCCCGCGGCACGCCCGGGCGCACGAGCACGGACCGTGGGGGACCGGGGCGCACCGCCGCGCCGGGGTCCCGCACCGGATCCCCGCGTGCCCGGCACGCGCCCGGCACCCGCCCGGCACCAGGGCAGCGGACGCAGCCGGCGGGCGACGGAATAAAGCCTGGAGCGCGAGCGCTGAGGGTGTCATGATCGGATCTCCCGGTCTGCGCGGCGGTGTCAGCATCCCGCCGCGAAGGATCGGCCCGGACACGGAGAACGCTCCCCTCGTGAGGGGTGGACGGACGTGGTCCGGGTGGCTCGTCACCGACGGCCCCCAAGCAGGCCCGGGGCGGTTCAGGTCGCGCGTGAAGAGGACAAGCGGGCGCGACGGACGGTGACGTACAGATGCTGACCGGCGGCGACGGCCCCGGACCCGAGGCTCAGCCCGGGTCCGGGGCCGTCTGCGCGCGACCCGCGCGCGCACCGGCCCGGTCCCGTAACGTCCGGAGCACCGAACCCCGCACGTCGAGCGCACCCACGAGGAGCCGTCGATGAGAATTGGTGTCCCCACCGAGGTCAAGAACCACGAGTACCGGGTGGCGGTGACGCCCGCGGGCGTCGACCAGCTCGTCCGGGCCGGGCACGAGGTCGTCGTGCAGGCGGGTGCCGGGACCGGCTCCGCGATCGACGACGACGAGTTCCGCGCCGCCGGTGCGCGGACCGGCGCGAGCGCCGAGGAGGTCTGGGGTAGCGCGGACCTCGTGTGCAAGGTCAAGGAGCCCGTCGCCTCCGAGTACCCGCTCCTGCGCGCCGGGCTCGTGCTGTTCACGTACCTGCACCTGGCCGCGGACCGGCCCGCGACCGACGCCCTCCTCGCCGCCGGGACGACCTCGATCGCGTACGAGACGGTCCAGCTCGCCGACGGCACGCTCCCGCTGCTGGCGCCGATGAGCGAGGTCGCCGGCCGGCTCGCCACGCAGGTGGGCGCCTACCACCTGATGAAGAACGAGGGCGGCTCGGGCACGCTGCTCGGCGGCGTCCCCGGGGTCGCGCCCGCGAGCGTCGTCGTGATCGGGGGCGGGGTCGCCGGCCGGCACGCCGCCGAGATCGCGCTCGGCATGCACGCCGAGGTGACGGTCCTCGACGTCTCCCTGCCGCGCCTGCGCGAGCTCGACGCCGAGTTCGGCGGGCGCGTCCGGACGCTGGCCTCGAGCACCTACGCGATCGCGCGCGAGGTGGCCCGCGCGGACCTCGTCGTCGGTGCCGTGCTCGTACCGGGGGCGCGCGCACCGAAGCTCGTGACCGACGAGATGGTCGCGACGATGCGCCCGGGGTCGGTGCTCGTGGACATCGCGGTTGACCAGGGCGGATGCTTCGAGTCGACACGCCCGACGACGCACGCCGACCCGACGTTCCCCGTGCACCGCAGCGTCTTCTACTGCGTCGCGAACATGCCCGGCGCCGTCCCGGTGACGTCGACGCGCGCCCTGACGAACGCGACGCTGCCCTACCTCACGGCGCTCGCGGACCGTGGCTGGCGCGACGCCCTCGCGGCCGACCCCGCGCTCGCCCGAGGCCTGACGACGCACGCCGGGACGCTGCACAACGCGGCGGTCGGCGCGGCGCACGGGTACCCGGTGCAGCCGGTCGAGGCGGCCCCGGCGGGCTGACCCGGCCCGCCGGACGCCCGGCCGTCGTCCCGGCCTGCGGACCGGGCAGGACAGCGCCACGCCCGCCGTAGCCCCGCGTGGGTCCCGGGGTGCACGCTGACCGGATGACGCTGACCCGGTACCTCGTCGCCGCGAGCATCGACGGCTACATCGCCGACCCCGAGGGGTCGCTCGACTGGCTGTTCCAGTTCAACGACACCGAGGGGCTCATGGCCCACGTCGACGCGTTCGTCGCGGGCACCGGCGCCGTCGCGATGGGCGCCGCGACGTACGAGTTCATGCTCGACCAGGGCGGGCCGTGGCCGTACCCGGACCAGCGCACCTGGGTCTTCACGCACCGCGACCTGCCCGTGACGCCCGGCACCGGCGTCGAGCTGACGCGCGACCCCGTCGAGGACGTCCACGCGCGCATGGTCGAGGCGGCCGGGGGCCGCCACGTGTGGCTCGTCGGGGGTGGGGACCTCGTGGGGCAGTTCGCCGCGCACGGGCTGCTGGACGAGATCTGGCTCGGCGTCGCCCCGGTCGTGCTCGGCGGCGGGACGCCGGTGCTGCCGCGACGGCTCACGGGCCGGCTCGAGGTGATGGGCGTCACGCAGTTCCCCGACGGCTTCCTCGAGCTGCGCTACCGCGTGCCGTCCGGACGCGCCGGAGGCCCGGGCACGCAATGACCGTGCACGGCGCGCCGCGCGCGTGCCAGGGTGCCGCATGGACCGAGTCGAGCTGACCGACGACGTGGTGGTGCTGCGCGCACCGGGGGCCGCGGACGTCGACCGCATCACCGAGCTGTGCCAGGACCCGGACGTGCAGGAGTGGACGGTCGTCCCGTCGCCCTACACGCGCGCGGACGCCGAGGGCTTCGTCGAGCACGTGGTCGAGGCCGGGTGGGCCGCGGGCTCCGAGCTGACCTGGGCGGTCCGGGACGCGGGGACGGACCGCCTCGACGGGATGATCGGCCTGTCCCTCGCCCCGGCCGGCTCGGCCGAGCTCGGCTACTGGCTCGGCCCGGACGCGCGCGGCCGCGGCGTGATGTCGCGCGCGGTGCGGCTCGTCGTCGACCACGCGCTGCGGCCGGACGGCCTGGGGCTGGAGCGGCTCACCTGGAGCGCGGTCGTCGGGAACACGGCGTCGCTGCGGTTGGCCGAGCGTGCGGGCTTCCGGGTCGAGGGCACGGTCCGCGGCTTCGTGCTTCAGCGGGGCAGCCGTCGGGACGGGTGGGTCGCGACTCTGCTCGCGGGCGACCCGCGGCCGTGACCGGGTCCGGCGCGGCCGTCCCGCGTCGCACCCGTCGGTCATGATGGACGGCATGACGGACACCACCCTCGACCCGACCAACCCCTTCGCGTCGGCGTCGACCCTCCCGTACGGGCTGCCCGACTTCCGCGCGATCCGCGAGGAGCACCTTCTGCCGGCGATGCTGGCCGGCATGGCCGAGCACCGGGCCGAGGTCGAGCGCATCGCGACCGACCCTGCGGCCCCGACGGTCGAGAACACGCTCGAGGCGCTCGAGCGCGCGGGCCGCCTGCTGCACGTGTCCGCGACGGTGTTCTTCAACCAGTCGAGCTCCGACTCGACGCCCGGCCTGGAGGTGATCGAGGAGCAGGTCGCCCCGCTCCTCGCCCAGCACCACGACGCCATCTACCTCGACCGGCGCCTGTACGCGCGGGTGCGCGCCCTCCAGGAGCAGGTCGAGGCGGGCGGGCTCACGCTCGACCCCGACACCGCCTGGCTCCTGCACCGCACGGCGGTCGCGTTCGTGCGCTCGGGCATCGAGCTCGACGACGCCGCGCAGGAGCGCCTGCGCGCGCTCAACGGCGAGATCACCTCGCTCGAGACGGCGTTCGGCCGGATCCTGCTCGCGGGCACGAACGCGGCGGCGGTGCTGGTGACCGACGAGGCCGAGCTCGACGGGCTGCCCGAGGACGCGCGCGCCGCCGCGGCCCAGGCGGCACGCGGCCGCGGTCACGACGCCGGCTGGCTCCTCGAGCTCCAGCTGCCGACGCAGCAGGCGCCGCTCGCGATGATCCGCGACCGCGGGCTGCGCGAGCGCCTGCACCGCGCGTCGGTCGGCCGCGGCGCGACGGGCGACGAGCACGACACGCGCACGACGCTGCTCGCCCTCGCGCGGCTGCGTGCCGAGCGCGCCCGGCTCCTCGGGTACGCGCACCACGCGGCGTACGTCGCGCAGGACGCGACCGCGAAGACGGCCGAGGCCGTCGAGGCGATGCTCGCCCGCCTGGCGCCGGCCGCGGTCGCGAACGCCCGCGCCGAGGCCGCCGACCTGCAGGCCGCGCTCGAGCGGGACGTCCCCGGCGCGACCCTCGAGGCGTGGGACTGGGCGTACTACGCCGAGCAGGTCCGCAAGGAGCGGCGCGCGCTCGACGACGCCCTGCTGCGCCCGTACCTCGAGCTCGAGCGCGTGCTGCACGACGGCGTCTTCCGTGCCGCCAGGAAGCTCTACGGCCTCACGTTCACCGAGCGCACCGACCTCGTCGGCTACCACCCGGACGTGCGCGTGTTCGAGGTGCTCGAGGCGGACGGGACGGGGCTCGGGCTGTTCCTGGGCGACTTCTGGACGCGCGAGTCCAAGCGCGGCGGCGCGTGGATGAACAACCTCGTCGACCAGTCCACGCTGCTCGGCGAGCAGCCCGTCGTCGTCAACAACCTGAACATCCCGAAGCCCCCCGCGGGCCAGCCGACGCTGCTGACGTCCGACGAGGTCGTGACGCTGTTCCACGAGTTCGGGCACGCGCTGCACGGGCTGTTCTCGGCGGTGCGCTGGCCGTCGCAGTCGGGCACCGCGGTGCCGCGCGACTTCGTGGAGTACCCGTCGCAGGTCAACGAGATGTGGATCTTCGACCCGGCGGTCCTGCGGGGCTACGCGGTGCACCACGTGACCGGCGAGCCGATGCCGCAGGAGTGGGTCGACACCCTGCTCGCCTCGCAGCAGGACGGCGAGGGCTTCGCGACGACGGAGTACCTCGCGGCCGCGCTGCTCGACCAGGCGTGGTACCGCCTCGCGCCCGACGAGGTCCCGACCGACGTCGAGGACGTCGTGCCGTTCGAGGAGGCCGCGCTCGAGCGGGCCGGCGTGGCGTTCGCGCCGGTGCCGCCGCGCTACCGCACGACGTACTTCAACCACGTGTTCGGCGGCGGCTACTCGGCCGGGTACTACGCCTACATCTGGTCGGAGGTGCTCGACGCGGACACCGTCGAGTGGTTCCGGGAGAACGGCGGGCTCTCGCGCGCGAACGGTGACCGGTTCCGCGCGGCGCTGCTCTCGCGCGGCGGCTCGTGCGACCCGCTCGACGCGTTCCGGGACCTGCGCGGGCGTGACCCGCAGATCGAGCCGCTGCTCGCCCGGCGCGGCCTGCTGGACGCCGTCCCGCCCGGCGCCGGCGCCTGATCGTCCGGCGCGTCGCGCGGGCCGGCGGGGTGACGTCCTCGCCGGCCCGCGCGGCCGCTGACTCCGACGCCGCGCGGGTACCGTGGTGCCCATGTCCACGGTTGCCTCCGCCGCGTCGTCCGAGCCCTCCGACCGCCTCGTGGCGGGGGTGGCGCCGGGCAGCGGCGAGCACACGGGCGGCGGGCACCCGACCGCGGAGGACGAGGTCGTCCGGATCTGCCAGGAGCTGATCAGGTTCGACACGTCGAACTACGGCGACGGCTCGGGCCCGGGGGAGCGCGCCGCCGCCGAGCACGTCATGGCGCTGCTGACCGAGGTGGGCCTCGCGCCCGAGTACTACGAGTCGGCCCCGGGGCGCGCCAACGTCGTCGTGCGCCTCGAGGGCGAGGACCGCACGCGGCCCGCGCTCGTCCTGCACGGGCACCTCGACGTGGTCCCGGCGCAGGCGAAGGACTGGAAGATCGACCCCTTCGCGGGCGAGGTCCACGACGGCCTCGTGTGGGGGCGCGGCGCGGTCGACATGAAGGACATGGACGCGATGATCCTCGCGGTCGTGCGCCAGATGGCTCGCGAGGGTCGGCGCCCGGCACGTGACGTCGTCGTCGCGTTCTTCGCCGACGAGGAGGCCGGCGGCGTCTGGGGGGCGCGCTGGTCCGTCGACAACCGACCCGAGCTGTTCGAGGGCGCGACCGACGCGATCAGCGAGGTCGGGGGCTTCTCGGTCGACGTCGACGGGCGCCGCGCGTACCTGCTGCAGACCGCCGAGAAGGGGATCGGGTGGCTGCGGCTCGTCGCGGACGGTCGCGCGGGGCACGGCAGCCAGGTCACCCCGGACAACGCCGTCACGCACCTCGCCGGCGCGATCGCGCGCATCGGGGCCCACCCGTGGCCGCTCGCGCTCACGCCGACGGTCCGCGCGCTGCTCGAGGGCGTCTCCGACCTGACGGGCCTGCCGTTCGACCCCGAGGACGAGGGCACGGTCGACCGGCTGATCCGCGCGCTCGGCCCCGCGTCGCGCTTCGTCGGCGCGACCGTCCGCAACACGACCAACCCGACGCAGCTCATCGCCGGCTACAAGGCGAACGTGGTGCCCGGGCGGGCGGAGGGCGTCGTCGACGGCCGCTTCGTGCCCGGCACCGAGGAGGACTTCCTCGCCACGATCCGTGGGCTGGCCGGTCCGCACGTGCGCGTCGAGCACATCCACCGCGACATCGCGCTCGAGGTGCCGTTCGAGGGCGACCTCGTCGACGCGATGGTGGGTGCGCTGCTCGCGGAGGACCCGGGCGCGCGCGTGCTGCCCTACACGCTCTCGGGCGGCACCGACAACAAGTCGCTCGCCCGGCTCGGCATCACCGGCTACGGCTTCGCGCCGCTCCGCCTGCCCGCCGACCTCGACTTCGCGGGCATGTTCCACGGCGTCGACGAGCGCGTCACGACGGACGCGCTGCGGTTCGGCGTCCGGGTGCTCGACCGCCTGCTGCGCACCGTGTGACGGCTCACTCCAGCGTGTAGTCCAGGGTGCTGCGCACGCGGATGATCTTGCGTCGCAGCCACACCTTGCGTTCGCCCCCGGCGAACAGCAGCGTGCGGGCCAGCTCCCAGCGCCCGTACTCGGCCTCGTCCGTGAGCAGGCGCCGGGCGTCGCCGCGGCTCGTCGTCCGCGGGATCGTCAGCACCCGGTACTCGTACTGACCGCCCTGCGCGACCCAGTCGCCGCGCACGGACCGTCCTGTCGTCCCTGCCATCGTCACCGCCGTTCTCGCGAGAGACCGGTCCAACGCCCGGGGCGCCCGGACCATTCCCGTGCCATTGTGCACGGCGCGGCGCTACCGTCATGGCATGACCGTCGACCCGCGTGCCGCACTCGATCGCCTGATCGCCGCCCTCGAGGCCCATTACCACGCAGTCGCAGCCCGGCGGGGCGAGGACGACCCCGCCGTCGACGACGCGTACGACATCCTGGCTGACGCGTTCGAGGTCTACGACGACGCGCTCGGGACCGTGCACGGGGAGGCCACGCCGTTCTACCTCGCCGAGGAGGACGACGAGCACGACGACGACGAGCACGACGACGACGAGGACGAGCACGACGACGACGACGAGCACGACGACGACTTCGACGACCTCGAGCCCCTCGCCGGGAGCGTGCCCGCTGACGAGCGGTGACGACCGGCCGCAGGTGAGGACCCGCCGCAGGTGAGGACCGCGGCTCGGCGACCGCGGTGCGGGACGGGCCTCAACGGCGCTCGGGATACCCCAGCTCGGGGGCGCTGACCTCGTCGAGCGCGTGCAGGATCTCCGGCGGCAGGACGACGTCCTCCGCCGCGAGCGACCCGCGCAGCTGCGCGGCCGTCCGTGCGCCGACGATCGCCGACGTGACCTGCGTGCGCACGCGCAACCACGCGAGCGCGACGTCCAGGGGCGTGCGGTCGAGCCCGGCTGCGGCGGTCGCGACGGCCTCGACGACCGCGAGCGACTCGGCCCCGAGGTAGGGCTCGACGAAGCCCGCGAGGTGCGGCGACGCGGCCCGCGAGTCGGCGGGGATCGTGCGCCGGTACTTGCCGGTCAGCACGCCGCGCCCCAGCGGGGACCACGCGAGGACCCCCACGCCCATCTCGGCCGCCGCGGGGAGCACCTCCCGCTCGATGCCGCGCTGCAGCAGCGAGTACTCCGCCTCGACCGCGGCGAGGCCGACGTCCTCACCCAGCAGCGTCGCCGCGCGTGCCACCTGCCAGCCGGCGTGGTTCGACAGCCCGACGTACTGCGCACGCCCGCTCGTCACGGCGATCCGCAGCGCGGAGACCGTCTCGGTGAGCGGGGTGCGCGGGTCGGGCGTCTGGACGAGCCAGAGGTCGACGTGGTCGGTCCCGAGGCGGCGCAGGGACGCGTCGAGCGTGCGCAGCAGCCCGCCGCGTGACGCGTCGACCACGCCGCCCGACGGTGTGCGCCGCACGCCGGCCTTGGTGCACAGCACGACGTCGTCACGGGGCACCACGCGGTCCAGCAGCGACCCGAGGAGCTCCTCGGCCCCGCCCTCCGCGTAGGAGGCCGAGGTGTCGACGAGCGTGCCGCCTGCGTCGGCGAAGTCACGCAGCTGCTCGCTCGCCTCGTGCTCGTCCGTGTCGCGGCTCCAGGTCAGCGTGCCCAGACCCAGGTGCGAGACGCGAAGTCCGGTCCGTCCGAGCTGCCGCTGTTCCATGAGGCGCAAGGGTAATCGGACAGGGGTCCGGCACCGTTAAGGTTGCGCCTCGTGGCATCAGGCATGAGTACATGGGAAGCGATCGTCCTCGGCCTGGTGCAGGGGCTCACCGAGTTCTTGCCGGTCTCGTCGAGCGCGCACCTGCGCATCGTCGGCGAGCTCATCGGCGCGGGTGACCCCGGTGCGGCGTTCACGGCGATCACGCAGATCGGCACCGAGACCGCGGTGCTCCTGTACTTCCGGCGCGACATCAAGCGGATCCTGCTCGCCTGGTGGCGTGCGGTGCGCGGCGACCTCGGTACGGACCTGCGGTCGCGGCTGGGCAGCCCCGTCGGCGGGCCGGTGGACACCGACGCGCGCATGGCGTGGTTCATCGCGCTCGGCAGCGTCCCGATCGTCGTCCTCGGGCTCGCGTTCCAGGACGCCATCGAGACGCCGTTCCGCAACCTGTGGCTCATCGCGCTGACGCTCGCCGGCTTCGCGCTCGTGCTCGGCTGGGCGGACGCCCGGGGGGCGAAGCAGCGACGGCTGGAGGACCTCACGCCCAAGCACGCCGTCCTGTTCGGCTTCGCCCAGGCGCTCGCGCTGGTCCCGGGCGTGTCGCGCTCGGGCGGGACGATCACCGGCGGCCTGCTCATGGGCTACACGCGCGAGGCGGCCGCCCGGTACTCGTTCCTCCTGGCGATCCCGGCGGTGTTCGGGTCGGGGGTGTTCCAGCTCGCCAAGAGCGCCGACGAGTTCGGCACCGCGGGGACGCCCGGCCTGGGGCCCACCGTGCTCGCGACGATCGTCGCGTTCGCGGTCGGGTACGTCGTGATCATCGCGTTCCTCAAGATCGTCTCGACGTACAGCTACCGGCCGTTCGTGATCTACCGGCTCGCGCTCGCAGCGCTCGTCGTGGTCCTCCTGCTCACCGGGGTGCTCGAGCCGACCGCGGGCGCGCCGGTCGAGTGAGCCGCTGCCCGCGCGGCACACGTCGGGCGGTCGGCGGGCTGAGCCGTCGTGGGCGCTCCTGGTCGGCTCAGAGCCAGCCGGACCGCCGGAAGCGCCAGTACAGCACCGAGCAGGACGTCGCGAGCACCGCGAGCACGAGCCCGTAGCCGTAGGTCCACGCGAGCTCGGGCATGTGCTGGAAGTTCATGCCGTACACCG
Source organism: Cellulomonas jepli (assembly GCF_047229345.1). Taxonomy (NCBI): domain Bacteria; kingdom Bacillati; phylum Actinomycetota; class Actinomycetes; order Micrococcales; family Cellulomonadaceae; genus Cellulomonas; species Cellulomonas jepli. The sequence continues at coordinate 50,812 of NZ_JBFTER010000012.1, forward strand.
ACGCGACGAGCGTGGGCAGCGCACCGATCGCGGCCCACGCCGAGATGCGGCGCTGGTCCTCGTTCTGGCGGAGCGTGACCTGCGCGAGGTGGACCGACAGGAGGTCCCCGAGCAGCGCGTCGTGCGCGTCCAGGCGGCGGTCGACGCGCTCGACGGCGGTCTCGAGCCGGCGCAGCCACGCCCACCCCGCAGCGTCAGCCGCGTCGCCGGCGTCCGGTGCGAGCTCGGAGAGCTCGGCGGAGAACGGGACGAGGGCGCGCCGCGCCTCCGCGATCTCACGCTTGAGCCCGTAGACGCGCTCGAGCGGGTTCGACCGCGTCCGTGCGAACACGACCGCCTCGGTCTCGGCGACGGCCTCGCCCAGCGCTGTCTCGACCGCGGCCGCCCGCGCCGCGAGCGACCCGAGCAGCGCCGCGAGCACCTGCCAGGCGCCCGATGCGGGTGCCGTGGCGCCGCTGCAGAGCCGGTCCGCCACGGCGTCGAGCGTGTGCCCGCCCGCGGTCTCCGCCGTGACCGCGAGCGACCCCGTGACCAGGCACACGACCCGCCCGGAGGTCACCGCGAGCGTCGCGGGGTCGTACGTGAGCGTCGGCGCGGCGAGCAGGAGCCCGCCCCCCGGCAGGTGCTCGACGTGCGCCCGCCTCGTCCACAGCCCGTGCGTCGCCTCGACGGCGTGGACGACCTCGGGCGGCGCGCCCCAGCGCCGGGCGGCCCCGGCCAGGTCGTCGAGCCGGTCCGCGCGGACCCAGCGCTCACCGGCGTCGGCCTCCGGCTCGACGTCGTCCACCGCGCGTCCGCGCCCGGGCGCCGGGCCGTCTCCGGTCGCGGGTCGGTCCGACCGCGCCCAGGCCTCCGCCGTCCGCACCCACAGTGTGTCCACGACCCGCATTCTCGTCCCGGGTGGCACACCGGGTCCGTCGCCGCGCGGGACCGGGCTGCTCGTCGGCCGCCCACCGCCTCGCCCGCGCGAGCACCGCCGCGCGGGAAGCGCACGGCGACGTGCCGGTCGGGCAACGGCCACGTACCGCCAGGCGCGTGCGGGCACGGACGACGGGCGTGGGCCCGCGCGCTGCCGGTTAGGCTTCCGTGGTGCTCACCTGGCCGGCCCCGCAGATCCCGCAGCTCCCCGGCCGAGGCGGCCCCGTCCGCGTGCGTGACACGTCGAGCGGCGAGCTCGTGGTCGCGGCGCCGGGGGAGTCGGCGACGCTGTACGTGTGCGGCATCACGCCGTACGACGCGACCCACCTCGGTCACGCCGCCACGTACGTGGCGTTCGACCTGCTCGTCCGGGCGTGGCGCGACGCCGGGCAGCGCGTGCGGTACGCGTCCAACGTCACGGACGTCGACGACCCCCTGCTCGAGCGCGCCGCGGCGACGGGCGTCGACTGGCGCGACCTCGCCGTCGAGCAGACGACCCTCTTCGCGGACGACATGACCGCTCTCGGCGTCGTCCCGCCCGACGCCTACACGGGTGCCGTCGAGTCGATCCCGGCCGTCGCCGGTGCCGTCGAGGCGCTGCTCGCGGCCGGCGCCGCCTACCGGGCCGGCGTCCCGGACGCGTCGGGCGAGGGTGCGGGCGACGTCTACGCGGACCTCACGGCCGACCCGTCGCTCGGGGGCGTCGCCGGACTCCCGCGGCCCGAGATGCTCGCCCTGTTCGCCGAGCGCGGGGGAGACCCCGACCGGCCCGGCAAGCGCGACCCGCTCGACCCGCTGCTGTGGCGCTCCGCGCGCCCCGGGGAGCCCGCCTGGGACGGGGGCGTGCTCGGCCCGGGACGGCCCGGCTGGCACATCGAGTGCGCGGTGATCGCACGCGACAGCCTCGGGCTGCCCTTCGACGTGCAGGGCGGCGGCTCGGACCTGCGGTTCCCGCACCACGAGATGAGCACCTCGCACGCGCGCCTGCTCGACTCCGGGCACGGCGCGCGCACCCACGTGCACGCCGGGATGGTCGGGCTCGACGGCGAGAAGATGAGCAAGTCGCGCGGCAACCTCGTCCTCGTCTCCCGGCTGCTCGCGCAGGGCGTCGACCCCATGGCCGTGCGCCTCGCGCTCCTCGCGCACCACTACGCCGAGGACTGGGAGTGGACCGACGCCGGGCTCGAGCAGGCACAGGCCCGGCTCGAGCGCTGGCGCTCCGCCGTCTCGGGCAACGGCGGTCCCGCCGCGGACGCGACGCTCACGGCGGTCCGTGCGGCTCTGGCCGACGACCTCGACGCACCGGCGGCGCTGCGGTACGTCGACGCGTGGGCCGACCTGTCGATCGCCCAGGGGAGCACCGACGACGCGGTCGAGGGCGCCCCGGGCGTGATCGCGCGCGCGGTCAACGCGCTGCTCGGCATCCGGCTCTAGCGGCCCGCCCGTGCCGTTGCCGCCGGGGCGCTGGCCGCCCGTGCCGCGGTCGCCGGGACGCTAGCCGCCCGTGCCGCGGTCGCGCCGGCGCAGGTAGCGCTCGAACTCCTGCGCGATCGCCTCGCCGCTCGCCTCGGGCAGCTCCGCGGTGTCCTTGGCCTCCTCGAGCTGGCGCACGTACTCGGCGATCTCGGTGTCCTCGTGCGCGAGCTCGTCGACGCCGTGCTGCCACGCCGCGGCGTCGTCGGGCAGCTCGCCGAGCGGGACGGGCTCGCCGAGCAGCTGCTCGAGGCGCGTGAGCAGCGCGAGGCTGGCCTTGGGGCTCGGCGGGTGGGCGACGTAGTGCGGCACGGCGGCCCAGAGCGACAGCGCGCGCATGCCCCGCGCCGCGGCCTCCTGCTGGAGCACGCCCACGATGCCCGTCGGGCCCTCGTAGCTGTTCGGCTCGATGCCCAGCAGCTCGCGCACGTCCGCGTCGTCGCTCGTCGTCGTCACGGGGATCGGACGCGTGTGCGGGACGTCCGCGAGCAGCGCGCCGACCGTCACGACCGTCTTCACCCCGAGGCCCGCGGCGATGTCGAGCAGCTCGGTGCAGTAGCGCCGCCAGCGCATCGACGGCTCGATGCCGTGCACCAGCACGACCTTCCGGCCCGTGCGCGGCGCGGTCGCCACGGCCACCGCAGTCGTGGGCCACGTGATCTCGCGGCGCCCGTCCGCGCCGGTGCCGACCACGGGGCGGTTCACCTGGAAGTCGTGGTACTCCTCGGGGTCGAGCTCGTCGACCTGCACGGCACCCCACGACTCGTGCACGTGCTCGAGCGCCTGGGTCGCGGCCGAGCCGGCGTCGTTCCAGCCCTCGAAGGCCGCGAGCAGGATGGTCTCGCGGGGCGGGAGGTCGTGGGGACGCTGCTGCTCCTGCTCGGTCATCTGCCCAGCGTAGGGTGCGTGCGCGGCGAGGGCTCGCGACGCCCGGGCGTGGCGTCCGGCCCGCCGGCGCTCCTGGCCGGGCGCGTGAGACGGCCCGGAGGGCGCTCAACGAGCGGCGGTCCGGGTCCAGAACGCGACCACGGCCTCGGCCCGACGGCGCCGCGCGACCCGCCTCCGCGCCGGGTGCGGGTGCGGGTGCGACGGCGGCGGCGTGCGCCGACGTCCTGGCGGCGGTGCACGGAGGCTCATGTCTCGGGCGCGTGGTCCCGCCTCAGGCTGTGCGGCAACCCCGACTGCCGCTGGGCGTACTGCGACTCCTCGCCCAACCGCTCGGGACGCTGGTGCGCGATGGGGGAGTGCGGCGACGTGATGAAGGCGCGTGCGTACCGCCGGCGGGCGCGAGCCGGCGCCGGCCCGCAGGACGGTCAGGTGCCGTAGCGCAGCCCGTCGACGACGAGGTCGAGCAGGCGCCGGACCTGCGTGTCCCACTCGGGGCCGTCGGGCACGAGCCACACCCCGCTCATCGCGAGCATGACGTCCTTCGCGTCGACGTCCGAGCGGACCGAGCCCTCGGCGCGGCACGCGTCGAGCAGCACGGTGAGCGCCCCGATCAGGCGGGTGCGCGTCTGGTCGAAGAGCGGGGAGTCCGAGCCGACCGCGTTGCGCAGCGCACCGCCCAGGCCGCGCTTGGTGGCCGCGTAGCCGACGAACCTGGCGACCCACGCGCGGAAGCCGTCCAGTGCCGGTCCGTCGCCGCCGACCAGGAGCGGAGCCGCGTCGCACAGCTCCTCGACCTCGTGCCGGTAGACGGCCTCGATGAGCGCGTCGCGGTTGGGGAAGTGTCGGTACAGCGTGCCGATGCCGACACCGGCGCGCTCGGCGATCGCCTCGAGCGGGACGTCGACGTCCTTGGTCAGGACCTCGGCGGCGACCCCGAGCAGGCGCTCGCGGTTGCGTCGGGCGTCGGCGCGCAGCGGTCGGTCCGCGGCGGGAGTGGTCGGCACAGCTCTCCTCTTGCTAATCGGAGGAGCCTCCGGTTAGTGTCGTCAGTGGAAACGGAGGTTCCTCCGTTCCAGGGTACGCAGCCCGCTGCCGCACGTCCACATGGTGCGCCCACCCCGACGACGGAGGCACGATGACCACCACGACGACTCGCCCGACGAGGACCGCCCGCACTGCGACGACCGGCCGCACTGCGGAGACCGCCCGTACTACTGCGGCGAACGCCCGCACTGCGGCGAACGCCCGCACTGCGACGAACGCCGGCACTGCGGCGAACGCCCGCACTGCGGCCGCCGCGCGCCCCACGAACGCCGTCGGACGCGCGGCCACCGCTGCCGACGCGGCGACCGCCGCCCGCGCGACGTACGCCCCCGCGTCCGCCGGCTCCGCGACACGCGAACCGGCGCGCACCGCGTCGGGCCCGGCCTTCCACGGGCTCGCCTACGACGCGTTCGACGCGCGGGCTACCGCCGAGTTCTGGGCCGCGGTCCTCCGGGCCGAGGTCGCCCCGGGGGCGAGCGCGCTCCACGCGGAGCTGGTCGACGGCTCCGCGGTCGGGCTGCCCCGCCTCGTCTTCCGCCAGGTGACGGACGGCCGCGAGCTGCGCACGCCCGTGCACCTGCAGCTCACGACCGGCGACCTGGACGGCGAGGTCCGCCGGCTCCAGGGGCTCGGCGCCCGCCGGCTCGGCGGACTGACCGCGGGCGGGCGTCGCTCCGTGACGCTCGCCGACCCGGAGGGCAACGCGTTCGACCTCGTCGCCGCCTGACCGGCCGCCCGCCCGCGCTTCCTCCCGTCGCGCCGCCCGGGCCCGTCCGGTGCGGCGACCGGGGCGCGGCGTCGCCCTCGGCGCTGCGCACCGTCCGCCCGCCGACGGGCTCCTGTGCGCTCGACCACACCAGCCGGTCGTCCCCGCGCGCGGCAGCTAGCCTCGATCGGTGCGCACCACCGTGGTGCGCGGCGTCGATCGGAGCCCCGTCTTGACCTCCCAGCCTGGCAGCGCGACAGCGAGTCGAACCCCCTCAGCAGCGCCTCCGCTGCCCGCGGCGGTGCTCTGGGACATGGACGGCACCCTCATCGACACCGAGCCGTACTGGATGAGCGCGGAGACCGAGCTCGTCGAGGCTCACGGCGGCGTGTGGACCCGTGAGGACGCGCTCGCGATGGTGGGCAGCTCGATGGCGGTGTGCGCGCGGACCCTGCGGTCGCGCGGCGTGGCGCTGCCCGACGAGGAGATCAGCGGGTTCCTCAACGCGCGCGTCGCGGCCGGCGTGGCGGCGGGGATCCCGTGGCAGCCGGGCGCACGTGAGCTGCTCGACGCGCTCGTCGCCGCGGGCGTGCCGCTCGCGCTCGTGACGTCGTCGTTCGCCGAGCTCGCCGAGCCGTTCGCGCGCGCCGTCGGCGTGTTCGACGTCGTCGTCAGCGGCGACGAGGTCACGCACCCCAAGCCCCACCCCGAGCCGTACCTGACGGCGGCCGCGCGGCTCGGTGTCGACGTCCGGGAGTGCGTCGCGGTGGAGGACTCGCGATCGGGCGTCGCCTCCGCGCACGCAGCGGGTGCACGGGTCCTGGCGGTCCAGGTGCTCGCCCCGGTCGAGCCGCTCGACGGGGTGAGCATCACCGGGTCGCTGGCCTCGGTGTCCCTCGACGTGCTCGCGGCGATCAGCGGCGGCCAGGTCGTCGACCTGCGCGGCGGCGCCACGGCGGCGCCCGCCGAGGTCTAGGCGGGCGGCGACCCCGCGCCGGACGCCCCGGTGGCGGGGGAGCCCGAGAGGGTCTGTGCCCCGCCGACGGGGACCGGCTCGACCGCCGCCTCCGCGGCGGAGCGGGAGCCCGACGGGACGACGCCGAGCACCAGCTCGACCGCCCCCTCCGGAACCTCGGGCGCCGTGCCGCCGAACGCCGGGCACCGGTCCTTGAACGAGCACCACCCGCACAGCTTCGACGGGCGCGGGCGCCACTCGCCGGACCGCGCGGTGTCCTCGATGCCGGCCCAGATCGAGCGGACCCGCTGCTCGAACGTGACCATCTCCGCCTCGCTCGGCGCGTGCCGCACGATCTGCTGGTCACCGAGGTAGACGAGCTGCAGCAGCGCGGGCAGCACACCTCGCTCGCGCTGGATCACGTACGCGTAGAACCGCATCTGGAACAGCGCGGAGCTCTCGAACCCCGGCCGCGGTGAGCGGCCGGTCTTGTAGTCGACGACGCGGACCATGCCGTTCGGGGCCACGTCGATGCGGTCGACGATGCCGCGCAGCTGCGGGCCGTCCTCGAGCTGCGTGCGGACCATGAGCTCGCGCTCGCGGGGCTCGAGCCGGTTCGGGTCCTCGAGCGTGAAGTACGTGTCGAGCAGCGTGCCCGCGCTCGCGAGCCACTCGGTGCGCTCCGCGTCGGAGGCGAACAGCTCCCGGTACGCCGGCGACTCCTCGAGGAGCGCCGCCCACTGGCCGTCGACCATCGCGCGCGCCGCCGCGGGCGTGCGCTCCCCGGCGGGCAGGTCGTAGAGCCGCTCGAGCACCGCGTGCACCAGCGTGCCGCGTGCGGCGGCCGGGCTGGCCGGCTCGGGCAGCTTGTCCACGACGCGCAGGCGGAAGAGCAGCGGGCACTGCAGGAAGTCGTTGGCCCGTGACGGCGACAGCCCGGGCACGGAGCGACGCTCGGCCTGTGCCGGCACCTCGGTGTCCGTCGCGACGATCCCCGCCGTCTCGGCGTCGCCGATGGTCTCGGGGCCACCGACGCCACCGGAGGACGCGACGCCACCGGGGGACGCGGCGCCGTCGGCCACCTCGGCCGTGACCCCCTCGGGCGCGGCGGACGGCGCAGCGAGGTCGGCCGCGTCGAGCTCGGTCAGGTCGGTCGTCACGGCACGAGCCTAGGCGGCCCCACCGACACGACGACCTAGGCTGGCGGGCGTGAGCAGCGCAGAGCGTCGGCAGGGCACCCAGGGCTGGGTCGTGGGCCGGGCCGCCGGCGCGCCGGTCGTCGTCACCCCGAGCTGGCTGCTCGCAGCCGTGGTGCTCACCGCGGCGTTCGCCCCGACGATCCAGGCCCGGGCACCGCAGCTCGGTGGGCTCACGTGGGTCGTGGCCGGCGGGTTCGTCGTCATGCTGTTCGTCTCGGTCTTCGTCCACGAGCTCGCGCACGGCTTCGTCGCGCGCGCCCGCGGCCAGGTCGTCCGCGAGTTCGCACTGACCCTCTGGGGCGGGCACACCGCGTTCGGCGGCGCCGCGCCGACCCCGGCGACGAGCGCCCTCGTGGCCGTCGTCGGCCCGCTCGCGAACGTCGCGATCGCCGCCGTGTGCTGGGTCGCCGCCCAGGCGGTGCCGTCGTCGGGCCTGCTCGGGATGCTGCTCTGGGCCGGCGCGTTCTCCAACGGCTTCGTGGCGGTCTTCAACCTCGTGCCCGGTCTGCCGCTCGACGGTGGGCGCGTGCTCGAGGCGCTCGTCTGGCGCCTCACGGGCGACCGGCACACCGGCACCGTCGCCGCCGGGTGGGCCGGTCGCGTCGTCGCCGTCGGCGTGCTCGCGTGGGCGCTCGCCCTGCCCCTGCTCGACGGCACGAGGCCGTCGCTGTTCACCGTCGGCTGGGCCGGGCTCGTCGGGGCGTTCCTGTGGAGCGGGGCGAGCGGGGCGATCCGCGAGGGTCGCACCGGGCGCCGGCTCGATCTCGTCACCGTCGAGAGCGTCGGGCTCCCCGCGACGGTCGTCCCCGCCGGCGCGACCCTCGCGGACGCCGACCGCGCCCGGAGCGCCGCCGGGGTCGACGACGTCGTGCTCGTCTCGCCCGAGGGCCGTCCGGAGGCGTACGTCGACCGGGCCGCCGCTGCCGGGGTGCCGTCCGAGCGGCGCGCGGCGACCCCCGTCGCGGCCGTCGCCGTCGTGCTGCCGCCCGGCGCCGTCGTCGACGGGACGCTGCGCGGGGCCGAGCTGGTCGGGGCCGTGGGGCACGCCACCCGCCTCTCGCCCGTGCTGGCGGTCGTCGCCGACGGGCGCGTCACGGCGCTCGTGCGGGCCACCGACGTCGTCGCGGCGCTGCGCCACGTGGGCCCGGGCGCCGCGGCGCGCTCCTAGACTCGACCCTCGTGACCCACGAGACGATCCCCCCGACCGCGCCGTCGAGCAGCACGGGAGCTGCGATGCGGCGCGGCCCGCTGCGCGAGGGGGACCGCGTCCAGCTCACCGACCCGCGCGGCCGCCTGCACACCATCACGCTGGCCCCCGGCGCGTCGTTCCACACCCACAAGGGCTACTTCACCCACGACGCGCTCATCGGGGCGCCCGAGGGCACGGTCGTCCGGAACACCGCGGGCATCGAGTACCTGGCCCTGCGGCCGCTCCTGAGCGACTACACGCTCTCGATGCCGCGCGGCGCCGCCGTGGTCTACCCCAAGGACGCCGGCCAGATCGTCGCGATGGCCGACATCTACCCGGGCGCACGCGTCGTCGAGGCGGGCGTCGGGTCCGGCGCGCTCACGATGTCGCTCCTGCGGGCCGTCGGGGACGGCGGCGCGCTGCACTCGATCGAGCGTCGTGAGGACTTCGCCGCGATCGCGCGCGGCAACGTCGAGGCGTTCTTCGGTGCGCCGCACCCGGCGTGGACGCTCTCGGTCGGGGACCTCTCGGACGTGCTCCCGGTGGCCTCGGAGCCGGCCTCGGTCGACCGCGTCGTGCTCGACATGCTCGCGCCGTGGGAGAACCTCGACGCCGTCGCGACGGCCCTGGCACCCGGCGGCGTGCTCATCGCCTACGTCGCGACCACCACGCAGCTCTCGCGCCTGGCCGAGGACATCCGCGCCGACGGCCGCTACACCGAGCCTGAGGCGTGGGAGTCGATGGTCCGCGGCTGGCACCTCGAGGGCCTGGCCGTCCGGCCGCAGCACCGCATGATCGGCCACACGGGCTTCCTGCTGACGACGCGCCGCCTCGCGGACGGCGTCGACGCGCCGCTGCGCCGCCGCCGTCCCGCCAAGGGTGCCTACCCGGACGCCGACGCGGTCGAGGGCGTCGCGAGCGCCGCGGCGGTGCCCGACGAGGCGTGGTCGCCCGAGGCGCTCGGCGAGCGGGCGATCTCCGACAAGAAGATCCGGCGGGTGCGACGCGACGTCGGTCAGGCGCCCGCGACCGACTGACCTGGTCGCCCGTCCGTCTCCGGACGCCCCGGGCGACACGGGCGCGCCACCTGGTGGCGCCTCGTGCGAGCGATTGACAGGTGTGGTTAGGGTCGCTGCAAGCGCACACCGGCGTGCACCGTGGACGACTGCCAGGGCCCGCCAGGGTCAGGGGACGGAGGCTGACGCGATGACCGACTCGGGAGCACCAGGCCGGGACCTGCAGCGTGAGCTCGCGCTGCTGTCCGCCCGGAACGAACGCATCGCGGAGGCCCTCGTGGCCGCGCGCGAGCAGATCGTCGAGCTCAAGCGCCAGCTCGACGAGCTCGCCAAGCCGCCGGGCACGTACGCGACGTTCCTCGCCGCCCGCGAGGACGGCACGGTCGACATCGTCTCCGCAGGCCGCAAGATGCACGTCGGCGCCAGCCCGACGCTGGACGTGCAGCGGCTGCGCCCGGGCCAGGAGGTCATGCTCAACGAGGCCCTCACGGTCGTCGAGGCCGGCGGCTACGAGGAGGTCGGGGAGCTCGTCACCGTCAAGGAGCTCCTCGGGACGGGGCGCGCGCTCGTCGTGGGCCGCGGCGACGAGGAGCGCGTCGTGCGCTTCGCCGGGCAGCTCCTCGAGGCGTCCGTGCGGGTCGGTGACGCGCTGACGATCGAGCCGCGCAGCGGGTTCGTGTTCGAGCGGATCCCGCGCGCCGAGGTCGAGGAGCTCGTGCTCGAGGAGGTCCCCGACATCGAGTACACCGACATCGGCGGGCTCGGCCCTCAGATCGAGACCATCCGGGACGCGGTCGAGCTGCCCTTCCTGCACCCCGAGCTGTTCCGCGAGCACGGCCTCAAGCCGCCGAAGGGCGTCCTGCTGTACGGGCCTCCCGGCTGCGGCAAGACGCTCATCGCCAAGGCCGTCGCGCACTCGCTCGCGGCGACCGCCGCCGCGGCCCGCGGGGAGGACGCCGACGAGACGAAGTCGTACTTCCTCAACGTCAAGGGTCCCGAGCTGCTCAACAAGTACGTGGGGGAGACCGAGCGCCACATCCGGCTGATCTTCGCCCGCGCCCGCGAGAAGGCGTCCCAGGGCCACCCCGTCGTCGTGTTCTTCGACGAGATGGAGTCGCTGTTCCGCACCCGCGGGACGGGCGTCTCGAGCGACGTCGAGACGACGATCGTCCCGCAGCTGCTCTCGGAGATCGACGGCGTCGAGCGCCTCGAGAACGTCATCGTGATCGGGGCCTCGAACCGCGAGGACATGATCGACCCGGCGATCCTGCGGCCCGGCCGCCTCGACGTGAAGATCAAGATCGAGCGGCCCGACGCCGAGGGCGCCCGCGAGATCTTCGCGAAGTACCTGACGGAGGGTCTGCCGATCCACGCCGACGACCTCGCCGAGCACGGCGGCAGCGCGCGCGCGGCCGTCGACGCGATGATCACCCGCGTCGTCGAGCGCATGTACACGGAGAGCGAGGAGAACCGCTTCCTCGAGGTGACCTACGCGAGCGGCGACAAGGAGGTCCTGTACTTCAAGGACTTCAACTCGGGCGCGATGATCCAGAACGTCGTCGACCGCGCGAAGAAGTCGGCCATCAAGGACTTCCTCGCGACCGGCCAGCGCGGCATCCGCGTCGACCACCTGCTCACCGCGTGCGTCGACGAGTTCAAGGAGAACGAGGACCTCCCGAACACGACGAACCCCGACGACTGGGCGCGCATCTCCGGCAAGAAGGGCGAGCGCATCGTCTTCATCCGGACCATCGTGCAGGGCAAGAAGGGCACGGACGGCTCGCGCACGATCGAGACCGTCACGAGCACCGGTCCGTACCTCTAGGCCGGCTGCCGCTGCGTCACCGCGTACCACCCGCGTCTCCGCGGGCGGACGCGAACGGGCCCATCCCGGCGAGCGCCGTAGGGTGGGCCCGTGAGTGTGCGCCGGGTCATGGGGATCGAGACCGAGTACGGGATCCTCCAGCCCGGGCGACCCAACGCGAACCCGATGCTGCTGTCCAGCCACGTGGTCGCGGTCCACGCGGCGGCGCGTGAGGGCGGTCGCACACGGGCCCGCTGGGACTACGACGACGAGGACCCGCTGCACGACGCGCGCGGGTTCCGGCTGCAGCGGGCCTCGGCCCACCCGTCGATGCTCACGGACGACCCCGAGCACGCCGCGCCGTCCGCCGACGGCCCGCAGGAGCTCGCGCGCCCGCTCGTCGAGGAGTACGAGGACCCGGGCGCCGCGAACGTCATCCTGACCAACGGTGCCCGCCTGTACGTCGACCACGCCCACCCCGAGTACTCCTCGCCGGAGGTCCGCGGCCCGCTCGACGCCGTGCGCTGGGACCGCGCGGGCGAGCTCGTCATGCTCGCCTCGGTGCGCGCCCTCGCGTCGACCTCCGCGATGCCCGACGTGTCGCTCTATAAGAACAACGTCGACGGCAAGGGCGCGACGTACGGCACGCACGAGAACTACCTCGTCGACCGCGCGGTGCCGTTCGCGGAGCTCGCGGCCCGGCTCATCCCGTTCCTCGTGACCCGCCAGGTGTACACGGGTGCCGGCCGCGTCGGGATCGGCCAGCGCGGCGAGGACCCCGGGTTCCAGCTCTCGCAGCGCGCGGACTACATCGAGGCGGAGGTCGGGCTCGAGACGACCCTGCGCCGCCCCATCGTCAACACGCGCGACGAGCCGCACGCCGACCCCGTCCGGTGGCGACGGCTGCACGTCATCATCGGCGACGCGAACCTGCTGGAGGTCGCGACCTACCTCAAGCTCGGGACCACCTCGCTCGTGCTGTGGGTGCTCGAGCGCGCCGTCGGGGACGGGCCTGCGGCGTCGGCCGCCCGGGCTGCCGTCCACACGTGGGACCGCCTCACGCTGCGTGACCCGGTCGAGGCGGTGCACACCGTCAGCCACGACCTCACGCTGACCGTGCCGCTCGAGCTCGCCGACGGCCGGCGGCTCACGGCGCTCGAGGTGCAGGGCGAGTACCTCGCGGCCGTCTCCGCGGTGCTCGAGGCCGCCGCGGACGCGCCCGACGAGGAGACGCAGGACGTCGTCGCCCGCTGGGGCTCGCTCCTCGGGCGCCTCGCCGACGACCCGGCGAGCTGCGCGCGTGAGGTCGAGTGGCTCGCGAAGCTGCGCCTGCTGGAGGGGATGCGCCGGCGCGACCAGCTGGAGTGGGACCACCCGCGCCTCGCCGCGGTCGACCTCCAGTGGTCCGACGTCCGGCCCGAGCGGGGGCTGTACCACCGGCTGGCGGCGGCGGGCGCCGTCGAGCACCTCGTGGGCGCCGACGCCGTCGACGAGGCGGTCGGGCACGCGCCGCACGACACCCGCGCGTACTTCCGGGGTGAGGTCATCGCACGGTTCGGGTCGCAGGTGTCCGCGGCGAGCTGGGACTCGGTGATCTTCGACGTGCCCGGCGCACCGACGCTGCAGCGCGTGCCGATGAAGGACCCGACCCGGGGGACCCGCGAGCACGTCGGAGGTCTCCTCGACCGCAGCGCCGACGCCGCCGAGCTCCTGCGCGCCCTCGGCGCCTGACGCGGTCCGTCGGCCCCGGCGCGCACGGGTCGGTTCAGCGCATCGCCACCACGAAGCGTGCGGCCTCCCGGGCCTCGCGGAGCCGCCGCTCGTAGGTCAGGCCGAGCCCGAGCAGCACCGCGCCGCCGAGCGCGAGCACGACCCACCACTCGACGACCTGCATCGCGGCGACCGCGGCGGGCGACGCCTGCACGACGGCGACGACGGCGAGCGCGGCGGCGCCGAGCACGAACGGCGCCTGCCAGCGCCGCACGGCGCCGACGACGACGGCAGCGGTGGCGCCGACGAGCACGAGCACGAGCCGCCACATGGTGGGCTCCCACCACCCGGTCGCGACCGGGACGACCACCGCGAGGAGCAGACCCGGCGCGAGGCAGGCCCACGAGCTCGCGTCCGCGTCGCTGCGGAGCGCGAGCACCCCCACCGCCAGCAGGGTCGCACCGAGCAGCACGAGCGGTGCGTCGACCGGCACGGTCCCGCCCCGCAAGGCAGCCAGGAGCGCCGCCGCAGCCGCGAGCACGATCCCGGCAGCCCGCACCTGAGTGGCCCGCACACCGCCGAGGGCGGCGGCGGACGAGGACGCGACCTCACCGCCGGGCACTCCGGCGACGGCGTGCTGGACCTGAGCCGCCGTGACGGTGCGCACCTGTGCGTCGCGTGCGGCACGTGCCGCGCCGGCGACCGCGAGGCAGGAACCGACCGCGAGCACCGCACCCGGACGCGCGAGATCGGCGGGGTCGTCGGCCGCCGCAGCGAGGCTCGGGGCGGCGGCGGCGAGAGCCACCGGCCAGACGCCCCACGAGCGGGGAGACGCACCCGCGATCGGCCAGGCGCGGGTCAGGAGCGCGAGGATCCCGGCGAGCACGAGGGCCGCGGCGAGGGCGATCAGCTCGACCCAGGGGCCCGACGCGGCGCTCCCGGCGTCCGCGGTGTGCCGGACCGAGGCCGCGGCGGCGAGCAGGGCCGCGACCGCGAGCGGCACGGCGCCCGCGCGAGCGAGGACGCCGGCCCTCATCAGACCCCAGCCGGCACCGAGCGCGACCGCCGCGACGGCGAGCGTCACGACGGGTCCGCCCCACGGGGCGGGGGTGAGGACGAGCGGCAGGACGAGGAAGCCGCCGAGGAACGGCCAGCTCGCGCCGGGGTCGGCGCGCGCCACGACGACGGCGCCGACCCCGGCCACGAGCAGCCCCACCGCCGCGAGGACCACGCTCGGGGGCAGGCCCGCCGGCGTGGCGGCGGACGCGAGCCACGCGAGCCCGGCGACCGCGAAGCCGAGCGGGACGAGCGGGGTGCCGAGGACCCGGCGCGGCGGTGCGGCACCGGTGACGCCCACGACGGCGACCGTCGCGCCGACGGCGAGCAGGGCGAGCGTCCGGCCCAGCGACAGCGACGACGAGGTCGGCGCGGTGACGGCGACAGCGGTCGGCACCGCCGCGACCGCAGCCACGAGCCAGACGCCGACGCGCCGGGTGGCCGCGGCGACGGGCACCGCCCGGCGGGTCAGCTCACGCAGCGAACCCGTGAGCAGCACCGCGGCGGGCAGGGACCACGCCTCGACGCCGGCGGGGTCTCCCCCCGGTCCGACGGCCCCGGCGGTCGCGAGCCGCGCCGGACCGAGCAGGGCCAGGGCGCCGGCGGTCGCGAGCAGGAGCGTGTGGGTGCCGAGCGCGGCTCGGAGCCCTCCGAGGCCGCCCGGTGCCGCAGTCGGCCCCGGGTTCGGCGCCAGGCTCGGGGTCGGGGTGCGCCCCGGTGCCGCAGCCGGCCCCGGCGTCGGGGTCGGTGGCGGTGTCCCTTCGGGACCTGAGCCCTCGTGGCTCGGGACCGGCGCTGGGTGCGGTCCCGGTGCGGCGGTCTCGTCCTCGGGTGCCGGGCGCGTCGCTCGGTGAGCGTGCGCCGACGTGACGCCGTCGGCGTCGCGCACCACCTCCGCGTCGCCGACGGCGGCGCTCGTGCGGCGGACCAGCGCCGCGCTCCCGACGAGCGCCGCCGCCAGCGCACTGGCCGCGACACCGCGCCGGACGTCGTCCTGGAGGGCGAAGGGCAGCGCCAGGAGCGCGCCCGCGGTGCCCCACCAGGTTGCGGTCCCAGCCCCGGCGCGCCGCACGGCCACGGCGAGCGCCAGCAGGCCGAGCAGGGCCACGAGCACGTCACCCGGCGGCTCGGTGAGCGTCGCCGCACCGGTGAGCGCCGCCAGGCCCGCGACCGCCAGACCCACGACGGCGAGGTCGGCGTGCTCGCGTGCCGCCGACGTCCGGCGGGCTGTCCCGAGCGCGAGCACGGCGCCGACCGTGAGCACTGCGAGGGTGCGCACGAGGCCGGCTCCGGAGTCGCGCACCGCCACGACGGTCGGGACGGCGACCGCTGCGGCGACGGCCCAGGCACCCCACGCGGCGACCCGGAGCTGCGTGGCCGACGGGTCACCCGCCAGGCGCCAGGCGGCGGCCGCCACGACCGCTGCGGCGGGCAGCGACCACGCCTCGACCGCGACCGCCAGCGGGTCGGTCGAGCCACCCGCGGCCGAGGGCTGGGCCGCCGCGAGGGCGTGGCCCCACGGGCCCAGGACGGCGAGCGACCCACCCAAGAGCGAGAGGACGTGCCGGGGGCGCAGGGTCGCCGTCCCCGCTCCGGGGCGCCGCCGCACCGCGGGGACCTCCACGAGCGCGACGAGGACGACGCCGACGACCCCGGCGACGACGTCCCGGGGGAGCCCGGCGGCGAGCTCGCCGTCGAGGAGGGCGCTCGGCACGGTCGCGAGCGCGAGCCCCGCGCCGAGCAGCGCGACGTCGCCCTCCGCGGCGGCTCGCCAACGCCGCGCGCCGACCACCGCGAGGACGAGCCCCGCAGGCGCGAGGTAGGCCTCGGGTGTCCCGATGTCGCCGGCAGCGAGCAGCACCCAGGACGCCACGGTGCCGAGCGTGAGCGTCCACCAGCGTGCCCAGCGGCGTCCGGGCGCGAGGGACCAGGCGCCGGCGGTGATCGCGGCGACCAGCAGGACGAGCGCGGCGTGGGCTGCGGAGCCGGTCGGGGCCGGGCCGGACGCCGTCGCGACGGCAGCTGCGAGCACGGCCCACCCGCCGGCCTCCGCGGCGCGGCGCGCGTGCTCGTCGTGCCCGGACGCCTCGGCCGCCGTCCCGAGCCGAGGCACGTCGTCCACCGCCGGCCCGCGCGCGAGCACCGGCGCCAGGAGCACCCCGAGGGCGCCGGCCGTCGCGACCCCGACCGCGAGCGTGCTCCCCGGCAGCACGGAGGCCAGGGCGCGCTCGAGGCCCACGACGGTGAGCGCGCCGAGCGGAGCGACGGCGGCTGCGGCGACGCGCGCCGAGCGCGGCACCGTCCGGCGACCGCGCACCGCGACCAGCACCGAGCCGGCGAGCGCGACCGTGGCGAGCAGCACGACCAGCGCTCGGCCCGCGCCGGAGCCGCCCGGGGACGACGCGGCGAACGCCCACGGCCACGCCGTGACGAGCGTCGCGGTGCCGGTCGCGAGCCAGGCGACCCGGTCCGCCGGCGCACCGCTGCGCCGCACCGCGAGCGCGGTGCAGGCGCCGACGACGAGGCACGCGGTGGCGGTGCGTGCCACCGCCGGGTCGACTCCGCCGCCGACGAGGGCCACGACCGACGCCGACCAGCCGAGCAGCGCGCCGGCAGCGAGCGCGGCGGCGCGCAGGGCCGCCGGGTGCGTGAACCACCGCCGCGTCCCGACGCTGAGCGCCGCCGTCGCTGCGAGTGCCGCGGCGAGCGGCCCGGGCGCACCCTGGGACGCCGTCAGGGCGCCGAGCACCGCCACGACCACGACCGTGCGCGCGGGGGCGCTCACGTCGAGCACCGGCCGCACCTCTGCCGCGTCGCCCACGAACGCGAGCACCGCGAGGACCAGCAGCAGGGCCACGAGACCGGTGCCGACGAGGCCGGGCCAGGCGCTCGCCAGCGCGACGGGGATCGCGACGAGCACCGCCACGGCGATCCACGACCCGACCCGGGCCTGCCGGCCTGCGGTCCGGGTGAGCGCGACCGTCGCGGCAGCGCCCAGCACGAGCGCGACCACTGTCGTCCGCCCGGGGGAGACGGCCGGCTCGACGAGCGACGCCGCGGTGACCAGGGGGAGCGCGACGACGGTGGGGACGCTCGCGAGCAGCGCCACGGTGTGCGCACCCTGTGCGGCCCACGGCTCGCCACGGCCGCGACGCGCGAGGCGCAGCCCGAGCGTGACCAGCGTCGGCGCCAGCGGCACGAGCGCCCACAGCGCTGCGGCCCCGGCCGCACCGGCCCGGACCAGCAGCACGACCACCGCCAGGGCGGCGACCGTCGCGAGCGCGCCCGAGACGGTCGCCCAGGCTCGCGCGGCACCGCCGAAGCCGGCGAACGTGGCCGTCGCACCGGAGCCCGCCGTGACGGTCCACGGCCCGGACGGCGAGCCCGGCGCGGCCGGCCCTGAGGCGGTCGGCCCCGGGGCGGCCGTCCCGGCGGCCGGCGGGACCGCGCCGTCGGCCTGCACGTCCGCCGGGCCCGTCGTGAGCCGGGCCTGGCCGGCGGCGAGCGCCGAGGCCGCCACCAGGACGGCGACGGAGGCCCATGCCGGGGCGGTCGGTGCGTCCCAGCCCGCACCGTCCAGGAGCGCCGCGACGGCTGCCACGCACGTGACGACGGCGACGAGGACCCACGCCAGCGCGCCGAGGACCGCACGCTCGACGGCGTGCCGGTCCGGGGCGGCGGTCCGACCCGCGAACCGGGCGGTGGTCAGCGCCAGCGCCACGCAGGCGAGCCCGGCGAACCCGCCCGCGGAGGGCAGGAGCGGCGCGAGCAGGAGCGGTGCGACGGGCACGAGGACGGCGCCGGAGAGCGTGCCGACGCGCAGCCGAGCACGCACTCCCCAGACCGTCAGCGCGGCCCCGCACACGAGCGTCGCGACGCCCGCGTACACCGCGGGCTCGGCCGGTCGCACGAGCCCGGTCGCCGGGACGGCCCACGCGTCCAGCAGCAGCAGCACGGCCGCGAGACCACCGACGGCCTCCGCGCTCGACGTGAGGCCCGACCGGCGCAGCCGGCTCGCGACGGCGAAGACCACCACCGTGCCGACGGCGACCGCGACCGCGCGCCCCACGAGCGGGATCCAGCCCCAGCTGAAGAGGAGGAACACGATGCTCGCCGCCGCGAGGAGGCTCGCGCCGAGCACCTGCAGCACCGTCTGCACGCGCCAGTGCGGGCGAGCCGCGCGCGCGGGCGGAGCAGGGACGGACGCCCCGCCGGAGGTCGGCGCAGCGACCGGCACGACCGCGGGCGCCCCCGCTCGCTGGGGGACGGACCG